>JBOFQO010000020.1:0-8958 GCA_051660925.1 Silanimonas sp.
GCCGCCACGGCCAAGGTAGCCGGGCATCTCGCCAATGAACTCGATGCGCTCGGCCGACAGGCGCAGCAGCCGGATGTCCTCAAAGCCCGCCTCCGGGTCGATCGGCTGCGGCAGCGCCGCGGCCACCTGGCGACGCACAAAGCCGTGCACGGTGCGCACGCGATCGCTGTGTGCGGCCACGCGCTCTGCGGACGTTGACGCGCGCACGCTGCCCTGCACGATGCCAAAAGCCAGCGCGAGGCCCGTCGCCAGCAGAGCGACGGCCACCAGCATTTCCAACAGCGAAAAGCCGCGCGGCTTCACAGGTCCTCCGGCAGCGGGTACAACGCCCGCAGTGTCGACGTGCGGAAGGTCTGCTTCGGGCCACCGCCGCCCCATTGCAGGGTCAGCACGAGGTGGTAGAGCACCGGCTCGCCGGCATCGACGATGCCCTCCGCATTCGCGCCGCCGGGCGTTTCGCCGGGATCGGGCAGCGCCGCGGGCAGCGGGTCGGGCACGCGCTGCACCTCGAGCGCCCAGCGATAGCGGCCGTTGTCGAGCGTGCCGCTGCGCCCACCGGGACGCAGGCGATCCATGCGCCCGAAGTTATCCATCAGGCCGCGTGCATGCAGCGCCGCCTCGCCGTGGCGCTCCGCGTCGGCGACATCGCGCAGACCGTTCGACAGCATCGACATAAGCAGCACCGCGGCCGTTGCCAGCAGCGCGAAAGCCAGCAGCACTTCGAGCAGGGTGAAGCCACGCTGGTTCATCGCCCGCCCTCGCCGCGCTCGACGCGCACCGCGCCGGTCAGCCAGTTCACGTCGACGCGCCAGGCCGCGTCACCGCGTCGCACGACGACGCGCCCGCCCGTGCTGCTGCCGTCCGCGAAGAAGCGGATGGCGGCGATGCCCGGGCCGGGCTGCTCCTCGCGCGCGACGGTGGCGCCGAGGGCGAGCGCGTCATCGAGCTCGCCGCTGCGGCGCGCAGTGCTCCGGGAATTCGCCGGTTTCGAGCCCGGCGGCGGTGCCGCGCCGGGATTGGCGCCCATGTCGTCGATGGCGCTCTCGCTCGCTCCGCTGTGCCAAGTCCGCGCCTGGGTGTCGATGACGAAGCTCTGGTCGACCCCGGTCGCTACGGCGCGCGCGCGGGTGGCGCGCATCTCAGCGGCGAGCCGATGCGTCGCGTCGCGCAGCTGCTGGCCCGGCAGCGCCCCGACCAGCGCGCCGGCGAACAGCGCGAAGGCGGTGGCCATCAACGCCAGCACCACCAGCGCTTCGATCAGCGTGAAGCCGGCCGCCCGCGTCGCGTACTTCATCCGTGGGCCTTCATCGGATCACGCGGCGTCCGCCCGTCTCAGGGCTTGACGAGGTCGGCGGCGGTGCTCTCACCGCCGGGCTTGCGGTCGCTGCCGAGGCTGACCAGCTCGAACTCACCGTTCGCGCCCGGCGCGCGGATCTGCACCGGCTGGCCCCAGGGGTCGTTCAGGTCCCTGGCATTGCGCACATACGGGCCCAGCCAGCCGCTGGCGCCGGGGTTAGTGACAAGCGCTTCGAGCGAGGAAGGCACCTGCCCGGTGTCCATGCGGTACTGCTCGACCTTCGCGGCCAGCGATTCGAGCTGCGTCGACGCAAGGCGCACGTTGGCCTGATCGCGGCCACCAAAGATCTGGCTGGCGGCGAAGGCCATGATCGCAGCGATGATGCCGACGACGATCAGGATCTCCATCAGGCTGAAGCCCGACTGCGAACGGGCGGCCAGGCCGGGGGACTTCATGCGCATCACAACACTCCTGCGGAACTCGTGAGTTGGTAGATCGGGACCAGCACGGCCATGATCACGACGCCGACCAGCAGCGCCATCAGCACGGTAATGAACGGCACCAGCGCGGCCAGAGCTCGCTGGATGGCGCGCTGGGTTTCCGCGTCGAAGGTGTCGGCCACCTTCAGCAGCATCGCGCCCAGTTCGCCGGACTCCTCGCCGACCTGCACCATCTGGACCGCGAGACGGGGAAAGAGTTTCGTCCGCGCGAGCGCGAAGGCGAGGCCCTGCCCGGTCTTCACATCCTCCGCGGCGCGCTCGAGCGCGGCGCCCAGTGCGCGGTTGTCCATGACCTGCCGGGCGATACCCAGGCCGTTCAGCAAGGGCACACCGTTGCCCAGCAAGGTGCCGAGCGTGCGCGCCAGCCGCGCCGTCTCGTAGCGCGCCAGCAGTTCGCCGATGCGCGGGCGGCCGAGCAGCCAAGCATCGAGACGCGCCCGTGCCTCCGGCTGGCGGTAGTGCCGCACCGCCAGCAGCGCGCCGGCCGCGACCGCGATGAACAGGTAGATCCCGTAGTTGCGCAGCAACATGCCGCTGCCGAGCACCAGCTGCGTGTACCAGGGCAGGGCGACCTCGGTGCTGGCCAGCAGCTCGTTGAACTGCGGCACGACGACGCCGAGCAGCAGCACGCAGACCGCCAGCACCATCACCAGCAGCAGGATCGGGTAGATCAGCGCCGAGATCACCTGCGCCTTCAGCGCCGCGGCGCGCTCAAGGTATTCGCCGAGGCGCAGGAGCGCCACCTGCAGCCCGCCACCGGCCTCACCGGCGCGCACGAGGTTCACGTACAACCGCGAGAACAGCCCGTGCTGCTGCTCAAGCGCGGCCGACAGCGGCAGGCCGCCACGCACGGCATCGCGGATGCGTTCGATCACGCGCCGGCTCTGCGGGTTGTCCGGCAATTCGAGGAGGGTGCCCAGCGCGCGGTCCAGCGCCTGTCCCGCGCCCAGCAGGGTCGCGAGCTGCTGGGTGAACTGCAGCACCGCCGCATCGTCGAGCGCCTTCTTGCGGAATAGCGCCGCCAGGCCCGCACCGGCGCCTTCGTCCAGCGAGGTGCCGACTTCCAAGGGCAGATGGCCCTGCTCCTGCAGGCGCGCGACCACGTCCTCGGAGCGCGCGGCCTCCATCGTACCGGCGAGAGCTTCGCCGGCCGACGACAGGGCCTTGTAGCGGAAGACCGCCACGCGCCTACGCCTCTTCCGTCACACGCAGCACTTCTTCGATCGTCGTCTGACCGGCCAGCGCCTTCGCCAGCCCGTCCTCGTACATCGTCCGCATGCCGCGCGCGCGCGCCTCGCGCTCGATCTCGACGCTGGTCGCGTGCTGCATGACGAGCTTGCGGATGGCGTCGTCGACGACGAGGAATTCCATGATCGTCGTGCGGCCGAGGTAGCCGGTCGGCGTCAGCGCCGACGCTCGAGGGCGATACAGATGGATCGGCCCCTCGGGCTTCAGGCGGCGCAGGCCGAACTTCTCGATCTCCTCGGCCGTCGCCTCGTAGCGCTCGGCGTGCGTCGGTTCGAGCCTTCGCACGAGCCGTTGCCCGAGAATGCCGTTGATCGTCGAGGTCAGCAGGTAGTCCTCGACGCCCATGTCGAGCAGGCGGGTGATGCCGCCCGACGCGCTGTTGGTGTGCAGCGTCGACAGCACGAGATGGCCGGTGAGCGCGGACTGGATGGCGATCTTCGCGGTCTCCAGGTCGCGCATCTCGCCAATCATGATGATGTCGGGGTCCTGGCGGACGATGCTGCGCAGCGCCGTCGCGAAATCGAGGCCGATCTGCGCCTTCGCCTGGATCTGATTGATGCCCTCGATCTGGTACTCGACCGGGTCTTCGACGGTGATGATCTTGACGTCGTCGGTGTTGAGCTTCGACAGCGCGGTGTACAGCGTCGTGGTCTTGCCCGAGCCCGTGGGGCCGGTGACCAGCAGGATGCCATGCGGCTGGTCGAGCACCTTCATGAACTGCGGCAGGAACTCGTCGGTGAAGCCAAGCTGGTGGAAGTCGAACACCACCGACTCGCGGTCGAGCAGGCGCATCACCACGCTCTCGCCGTGCTGTGTCGGCACCGTGCTGACGCGCAGATCGAGCTCCTTGCCCTGCACGCGCACCATGATGCGGCCGTCCTGCGGCAGGCGGCGCTCGGCAATATTGAGCTTGGCCATGATCTTGATGCGCGAGATCACCGCCGCGGTGAGCGCGGCCGGCGGGCTCTCGGCGTCGATCAGCACGCCGTCGATGCGGTAGCGCACCTTCAGCCGCGTTTCGAAAGGCTCGATGTGGATGTCCGAGGCGCGAGTCTCGACCGCGCGCTGGATCAGCAGATTGACGAGACGGATGACCGGCGCCTCGGAAGCGAGATCACGCAGGTGCTCGACGTCGTCCTCCTCGCGCGATTCCTCGCCGACGTCCTCGACGATGCTGCCGAGCGCGCTGCGGCCCTGGCCGTAGTAGCGCTCGACCAGATCGCTGATCTCGGAGCGCAGGCCGACGGCGAGCTTCACGTCGCGGCCAGTGGCCAGCCGCACGGCGTCGGCGAGGTACACGTCCTGCGGGTCGGCGCAGAGCACCGTCACCGACTGCTCGTCCTCGCCCACCGGGCAGACGGCGTGGTGCTTCAGGAACTTCAGCGACAGCGACACGCCGGCCGGCGGTGACTCCGGGCAGTCCTTGGCCGCCATCAGCGGCAGGCCGAGCACGTCGCCGAGGGTGTCGGCCATATCGCGCTCGCTGACCATACCGAGCTTCACCAGCAGGCCCGGCAGGGCGCCGCCGGTTTCGGCGCGCAGGCGCTCGGCGCGAACGAGGTCGGCGTCCTTCAGGCGGCCGCGGGCCACGAGGGCCGCGGCGACACGGGCGTCGAGGTCGGTGGCGAAGCCGCTGTCGGGGGGGGCGGGGGCGTCGATGTCAGGCATCGGCCAAGGGTATCAGGGGCGCGTGGCGCGCTTCAGGGGGCCGCGGGCGCTTCCGGCGCCGCTGCGGCGGCTTTCGAGGCTTTCCATGCCGTGAAGACCGTGCTCGCCACGGCGAACTGGTGTTCCGGCCAACGCGCCGTGCGCTCGGTGAAACCGCGCTCCGTTCCCAATGCCGGCATGCCCTGCACCGCGCGGTCGAAAAGCGCGACGGCTTCCGCATGCCGGCCCAGCCGCCACTCCGCCAGCGCCGCGGTGTAGGGCCACCAGAAGGGGTTGCCGCCGTGCAGGTCGACGGCTTCACGCCAAACCCGCAGCGCCGACGCGTCCTGCCCCGCATCGAAGCGAGCCCAGCCCTGCGACCAGAGGACATGGCGTCGCAGAAACACGTCGTCGCCGGCGACTTGCAACGCACGGGCGAAATCCGCCTCGGCAGCATCGATTTCGCCCCGCTTCGAACGGATGTACGCGCGCTCGCGCAGCAGCATCGGATGGTCGGGATGACGCTTCAGCAAGCGCTCAACGTCGCGCAGCCGGCGACTCTGGGCGGCATGCTCGGACATCGTGATCGGCAGTGGGATGTAGCGCGCGGCCGGGTCGGGATCAAGCCGATACGCGTCCGACACGCGCCCCGCGCTGCCGGCCAAAGGCACGACGTCCAGCAACGGCGCCGTCGCGGCGAAAACGGGCGCGGCCAGCACGAGCAAGGCACAGGCCGCAGCGATCCTTCGGGTCAACATCATCACTACGGCATCCGTGTCGTTTTGGTGGAGCGACAGGCTGCCACGGGATGCACGCGGCCGCCACCGTGGATCACGGCGGCGACCTCGTGAGAGCGATTCAGCCCACGAAGACACGTGCGTTGCGGAACAGCCGCAGCCACGGCGAAGCCTCGCCCCAGCCGCTCGGGGCCCAGCTCATCTGCACCGTGCGGAACACGCGTTCAGGGTGCGGCATCATCAGCGTGGCGCGGCCATCGCGCGACGTGAGGCCGGCGATGCCGTCGGGCGACCCGTTCGGGTTCGCGGGGAAAGCCTGCGTCACCGCGCCCTCGCCGTCGACGTAGCGCAGGGCCACGGCAGCCGCCGCGCGATGCGCGTCCTCGCTGAAGCGCGCCCGGCCCTCGCCGTGCGAGACGACGATCGGAATGCGCGAACCGGTCATGCCGGCGAGCAGCACCGAGGGCGACTCCTCGATGCGCACCTGGGCGACGCGCGCCTCGTACTGCTCGCTCTCGTTGCGCACGAAGCGCGGCCAGTGCTCCGCCCCCGGCACGAGGTCCTTGAGCTGGGCCAGCATCTGGCAGCCGTTGCAGACGCCGAGGCTGAACGTGTCGCCGCGCGCGAAGAATGCGGCGAACTGGTCGCGCAGCGCGGCGCGCGTGAGGATCGACGTCGCCCAACCGCGGCCCGCGCCCAGCACGTCGCCGTAGCTGAAGCCACCGCAGGCGGCGAGGCCCTTGAAGTTCTCCAGCCGCAGCCGACCGTCGATCAGGTCGCTCATGTGCACGTCGACGGCGGTAAAGCCGGCACGGTCGAAGGCGGCCGCCATCTCGATCTGGCCGTTGACGCCCTGCTCGCGCAGCACCGCCACGCGCGGGCGCACACCGGTGTGGATGAAGGGCGCGGCGATATCGTCCTGTGGCTCGAACGTGAGCTTCGGATTCAGGCCGGCGTCGTCGAAGCGGCGCCGCGCGTCGCGCTCGGCGTCGGCGCAGGCCGGATCGTCGCGGCGCTGCTGCATGGCATGGCTGGTGGCCCACCAGGCGTCGAAGAGCTCGGCCCACGTCCACTCGGCCAGCGCCTTGCCCTCATCACTGACACGCACGCGCGGGGCGGTCACCGGCTTGCCGATGCGCTGCGCGCACTCGGTCAGGTGGTGGCGTTCGACGAGGTCGGCAAACGCCGCGCGATCCTCGACAGCCACCTGAACGACGGCACCGAGCTCCTCAGTGAACAGCGTGCGGAAGGGATCATCGCCCCAACCGTCGAGCGCGATGTCCACACCCACGTGGCCGGCGAACGCCATTTCGCACAGCGCGGCGAAAGCGCCGCCGTCGCTGCGATCGTGGTACGCCAGCAGCAGGCCGTCCTCGCGCGCTTCCGAGACGAGCGCGACGAAATCCTTGAGGCGCTGCGGGTCGTCCAGATCCGGCGGCGTGCCGCCGAAGGCGCCGTAGCACTGCGACAGGATCGCGCCGCCCATGCGCTTCTTGCCCGCGCCGAGGCCGATGAGCCACAGCTCAGAATCCACACCACGCTTTAGGTCCGGTGTGAGCTGCGGGCGGACGTCCTCGACTCGGGCAAACGCCGTGACGATCAGCGACACCGGCGACACCGACTTTTGCGGACCTTCGCCCGTGGCGTACTGCGCCTGCATCGACAGCGAGTCCTTGCCGACCGGGATCGAGAGGTCAAGCCCCGGACACAGCTCCAGGCCCACCGCCTTCACCGCGTCAAACAGCGCGGCGTCCTCGCCGGGGAACGAGGCCGCGGCCATCCAATTGGCCGAGAGCTTCACCTCCTCCAGCGCGCCGATCGGCGCGGCCAGCAGGTTGGTGATGGCCTCGCCGACCGCCATGCGCGCGGAAGCGGCGGCATCGATCAGGGCCAACGGCGTGCGCTCGCCGATCGCCATCGCCTCACCGGCAACGCCGTGGAAATCGGTCAGCGTGATCGCAGCGTCCGCCACCGGAAGCTGCCATGGGCCGACCATCTGGTCGCGCGCGGTCAAGCCGCCGACGCTGCGGTCGCCGATGGTGATCAGGAAACCCTTCGACGCCACGGTCGGATGCGACAGCACGCGCAGGCCGGCGTCGCGCAGGTCGAGCGCGCCGGTGTCGAGCTTCGGCCAGCGCGTCGGCGCCCCATGCGCGGTGTCGCGATGCATCTTCGGCGCCTTACCGAACAGCACGCTCATCGGCAGGTCGATCGGGCGCGAGCCGTCGGCGTCCTCGAGCACCAGGCGTTCCTCGGCGGTGGCCACGCCCACCGCCGCGTACAGGCAGCGCTCGCGCTTCGCAATGGCATCGAACGCCGCAAGATGCTCCGGCGCGATGCCGAGCACGTAGCGCTCCTGCGACTCGTTGCACCACAGCTGCATCGGCGACAGCGAGGGATCGTCGCTGGGGATCTTCGCCATCGCGATGCGGCCGCCGAGGCCGGCGTCGTGCAGCAGCTCGGGGATCGCGTTCGACAGCCCACCGGCGCCGACGTCGTGGAACGCGCGGATCGGGTTGCCCTCGCCCAGCGCCACGCAGCGGTCGATAACCTCCTGCACGCGGCGCTCCATCTCCGGGTTGTCGCGTTGGACGGAAGCGAAATCGAGGTCCTCGCTGCTCTGCCCGCTGGCCAGTGAGCTCGCCGCACCGCCGCCCAGGCCGATCAGCATGGCCGGGCCGCCGATCACGATCACGAGGTCGCCATCACGCAGGCCGAGCTTCTTGACCTGCGGGCGGTCGATGGCGCCAAGGCCGCCGGCCAGCATGATCGGCTTGTCGTAGGCGCGGACCAGGCCTGGCGTTTCGGTCGGCAACTCGAAGCTGCGGAAGTAGCCCGACAGCGCCGGGCGGCCGAACTCGTTGTTGAACGCGGCCGCCCCCAGCGGACCGTCGCGCATGATCTCGAAGGCCGGCGCCATGCGCGGGTTCAACGCGCGCGGCTGCTCCCAGGGCTGCGAGGCCCCCGGGATGCGCAGATGCGAGACGGTGAAGCCGGTGAGACCGGCTTTGGGCTTGCCGCCGCGGCCGGTCGCGCCCTCGTCGCGGATCTCGCCACCGGCACCGGTGGACGCGCCCGGAAAGGGCGAGATCGCCGTCGGGTGGTTGTGAGTTTCGACCTTGATGCAGTACGCGCTGTCAGCAACCGGTTCGGCAGCGTACTCGCCGCTCGCCGGATCGGGGCGGAAGCGCCGGCCCGGATGGCCTTCGACCACCGCCGCGTTGTCGGCATAGGCCGTCAGCGTGAACTGTGGGGTTGCCGCGTGGGTGGCCTTGATCATCTGGAACAACGAGTGCGTCTGCTCTTCGCCGTCGATGGTCCAGCGCGCGGTGAAGATCTTGTGCCGGCAGTGCTCGGAGGTGGCCTGCGCGAACATCATCAGCTCGGCGGCGGTCGCGGGCCGTCCGAGCTGCGCGTAGGCCTCCTGCAGGTAGCCGATCTCGTCCTCGGACAGCGCCAGCCCGAGGCGCGAATTCGCGGCGGCAAGGTCGGATGGCGCGATGTGCTCGACCTCGCCCTTCGGCGGCAG
>JBOFQO010000021.1:0-8990 GCA_051660925.1 Silanimonas sp.
TGATTTGAACGGTGGTGCTCCACCGCCACAGCAGGAGCTCTTCCATGCGTGAAGACTACCGGGCCGAGCCGGCCTTCGCACCACGCTCACGGCCGTCCGCTGGCCCGCTCGGGCAGGTCGCCCGCCGGGCCGCCGCTCCGCGCCGCGCGTCCGGTCAGCGCGCCAGCGCGCCCGCTGCGGCTTGGACCGCCGCGCGCAAGGCCGGGGCGCTCAAGGGTTGCTCGAACAGATACACCTGCACGCCGTTGGCCGGCACTTCGGCGTCGAAGGCCTCGCCCGCCGCCAGCACGCGCGTGCCGCCACCCAGCGCCTCGCGCCAGCGCCCGGGCTGCGCGAGCGCGTCGATGCGAAAGCGCGCCGCGGTGTCGCCCTTGTTCAGCAGCACCAGCGCGGTCTGCGCCACGCCCTCATGCTCGAGAACGCGATAGAAGGCCGCGCGGTCGCCGTGGAATTCCACGTTGACCTGCAAGCCGCGCTGCAGCGCCGGCGTGTTCGCACGCAGCGTCGCGATGCGCTTCAGCGCCTGATGGATCGGGTTCAATGGCGCGGCATCGATGCGCGCCTGCCCGAAGTAGTTGCGATTGCCGGCGTGCTCGGCGGTGCCGCGCATGAAGCCGACCTCCGAACCCTGGTAGACCACCGGGATGCCGCGCACAGTGAACAGCAGGTTGTTCGCGTTGATGAACCCGGCATCGTCGGCGTCGAGGCGCGGCATGTCGTGGTTGTCGTAGAAGGTCATCAGCGCGTAGGGGTTCGCGTACGGCCCGCCGTCGAGGAACAGTGTCGGCAGGATTGCGTCGAAACCCGCGTCGGCGCGACCGAACACCTCGCCCATCGCCTTCTGCAGGGGGAAGTCAAGCACGCTGATCGCGCCGTTCTCGGGCTGCGTGAAGGCACCCAGCACCTCGGGGTCGTAGGTGAAGGCCTCGCCGAACATGAACAGGCCAGGATGCTCGGCGCGCAGGCGGTCGCTGTAGGTTTTCCAGAACGGCAGCGACACGTGCTTGATGGTATCGATGCGCAGGGCGTCGGCGCCCTCGCCCAGCCACTTCAGACTGCTCCCAACGAGGTAGTCGACGACCGCAGGATTGCGCTCGTCGAGGTTCGACAACTCGGCGATGTCCGGCTCCGTCCGGAAGAACGCGTGCAGCGGATTCGTCGCAGGCTTCAGGCGGCGCGGCGGCAGGTTCTGGTGGTCGGCCACAAGCTCGCCGGCCTCATTGAAGAGCTTGCCGAAACTGTCGCGCTGCGTCGGCGCGGAGAACGAGGGCGAACCGTGGTTCGCGACCACGTCGAGCACCGTCTTCAGGCCGCGCGCGCGAAGACCGGCGGTAAGTTCGCGAAAGCCCAAGCCGTTCGACGGCAGGTGCTCGTCGATCTTGTAAAAGTTGGTGGCCCAGTAGCCGTGGTAGCCCGACTTGCCGCCATCGGTGAACATCTTTCCCCACGCCACCGGCGTGCCACCGCTGAATGCCTCATCCGGCTGTTCGACGATGGGTGTGAGCCACAGCGCGCCGAAGCCCATGTCGCGGATGTAGCCGGCGTTGTTGAGCAGGCCGCGGAAGTCGCCGCCGAGGTAGCCAACGAAATCGGCCTTGCCTGCCGGCGCGCCCGGCAACGCCCCGCCCCAGGTGCCGTGGTCCGGCAGACCTTGCTCACGATGGTCGTTCGAGGGATCGCCGTTGACGAAGCGGTCCGTCATCACGAAGTAGATCGCGTGCGCCGCCATGGGTTCGGTGGTGCCGACGAAGGCCTGTGCCGGCGCAGCTGACACTGAGGGCGCGGCGGCCGTGGTGTGCTGCGCTGCGCCAGAAGATGCAGCAAGCAGGCCGGCGAGCAGCGGAGCGAGAGGGCGAAGGCGCATCGGAGCCTCGGAGCAGTGGTTTGCGAGCCCTGAGTGTATCGACGCGCCGTCGGGGCGGAATCGCGACGCGCGACGATGCATTCGAATGCATCCATTGGGACGGGCTCAAGCCGCTGCCCCGGAGAGTTTTGTCCGCCGAGCACGAGGACCCGCATCTGGCCGATCGCCGCCAAAGAAAAACCCCGGCCATCGCCGGGGTTTTTCCTGCACCTCAGTCGCGCGTCGAACTTACTCCGCCCGCTTCTCCACGCCCAGCTGGTCGAGCATGAAGGCGTACTGCTCGGCGGTTTCGGCGAAGCGGCGGAAGCGGCCCGACTTGCCGCCGTGGCCGGCTTCCATATTGGTGCGGAACACCAGCACGTTGTCGTCGGTCTTCTTGGCGCGCAGGCGGGCGACGTACTTGGCCGGTTCGAAGTACTGCACCTGCGAATCCCACAGGCCAGTGCCAACGAACATCGCCGGGTAGTCCTTCGCTTCCAGCTGGTCGTACGGTGAGTACGACAGCATGTAGTCGTAGAACTCCTTTTTCTCCGGGTTGCCCCACTCGTCGTACTCGTTCGTCGTCAGCGGGATGCTCGGATCGAGCATCGTCGTCACCACGTCGACAAAGGGCACCAGCGAGAGAATGACGTCGTATTTCTCCGGCGCCATGTTGCTGATGGCGCCCATCAGTAGGCCACCGGCGCTGCCACCCATCGCGGCCACGCGATCGGGATGGGCATAGCCCTGCTCAACGAGCGCGGCAGTAACGTCGATGAAGTCGGTGAAGGTGTTCTTCTTGTTGAACAGTTTGCCGTCGTCATACCAGGCGCGGCCCATTTCCTGGCCGCCGCGGATGTGCGCGATGGCGTAGACCATGCCGCGATCGAGCAGGCTCACGACACTGCGGTTGAAACCCGGGTCCATCGACGAACCGTAGCTGCCGTAGCCCATCTGTAGCATCGCGGCCTCGCCGTTCTTCTCGAAGCCGTCGCGGTACACCAGCGACACCGGAATGCGTGTCTTGCCGTCGCGCGCGGTCACCCAGACGCGCTCGGTGGTGTACTTCGTCGGGTCGTAGCCGGGCACTGGATCCTGCTTGAGCTGCTTGCGCTCGCCGGTCTCGATGTTGATTTCATAGGTGGTCGCCGGCGTCGTCAGCGAGGTGTACGTGTAGCGCACCCACGGCGTGTCCGGCATCGCGTTGACGGAGAGGCCCATCGAATACGCCGGCTCATCCGACTTCACGAACTCGCTGCCGCCGCCGTCCTTCAGGATGCGGATGCGGCGCAGTGCATTGGAGCGCTCACCGATGGCCATATAGCCATCGAACAGTTCGACGCCCTCGATGAACACGTCGTCGGCATGCGGCACCAGCGCCTTCCAGCCCTCGCGGCTGCCGAGCGCGTCCTCGGCGGCCGTCATGATGCGGAAGTTCGGTGCATCCCAGTTGGTGGTGATGACCCAGCGGCCAGCATAGTGATCAGCGCTGTACTCGACGTCGCGCTCGCGAGGCGCGATCAGCGTGAACGGGCCCGGCTGCGCGGCCTTGGTGCAGCGCTGCTCAGAGGACACCGTGCTGCTGACGTACACGCAGATGTACTGCTTCGAACGCGTGCGTCCGATGCCCATGTAGAAGCTGTTGTCGGTCTCGGTGTAGACGAGCTGGTCTTCGCTCGTCGGCGTGCCGATGACGTGGGTCTTGACGTGCGTGGTCAGCAGCGTTTTCGGGTCATTCTCGACGTACCAAATCGTGTTGTTGTCGTCGCCCCAGACGATGTTTGCCGACGCGCCAGTGATGGCGGTGTCCAGTACGTCGCCACTGGCGATGTCCTTGACCTTGATCGTGAACTGGCGGCGGCCGTTGAGGTCTTCGGCCCAGGCCAGCTTCGTGCCATCAGGGCTCACTTCCCAGGTGCCCACCTGGAAGAAGTCCTTGCCCTCGGCCATCGCGTTCTGGTCGAGCAGGATTTCCTCTGGCGCCTCCATCGTGCCCTTGCGGCGCGCGGTGATCGGATAGTCCTTGCCGGTCTCGAAGCGCGTGTAGTACCAGAAGCCGTCCTCGAAGTACGGCACGCTCGAATCGTCTTGCTGGATGCGGCCGACGATCTCGTTGTACAGCGACTCCTTGAGCCCGGCGAGCGGCGCCATCATCGCGTCCGCATAGGCGTTCTCGGCGTTGAGGTAGGCGAGCATCTCCGGGTTCTCGCGCTTGTCGTCGCGCAGCCAGTAGTACTCGTCATTGCGGGTGGCGCCGTGCGGCGCCTTCACTTCGTACGGGCGCTGCTCCGCGACCGGCGGCATCGGCGCTTCGGAGGCGAGAGCGGACGGCGCGGCGAAGCCTGCGGCAAGCAGCAGACCGATCGCGGTGAGCGGTCGGCGATTCAGGGCGTGGCGATTCATCAGTTCGACTCCGGGAACAGCTTCATCTTGAGGAAGGTGTACGCCAGCGCATTCATGTAAGCGCTCTGCGCGTTGTTGGCGGCGCCACCGTGGCCGCCCTCGATGTTCTCGTAGTAGTAGACGGGCGCGCCCATCGCCTCCATGCGCGCGAACATCTTGCGGGCATGGCCGGGGTGCACGCGGTCGTCGCGCGTGGAGGTGGTGAACAGCACCGGCGGGTATGCCACGCCCTCATTGAGGTTGTGGTACGGCGAGAAGCTGCGGATGAACTCCCACTGCGCGGCGTCGTCCGGGTTGCCGTACTCGGCCATCCACGAGGCGCCGGCGAGCAGCGTGTGGTAGCGGCGCATGTCGAGCAGCGGCACCTGGCAGACCACGGCGCCGAACAGCTGCGGGTAAAGCACGGTCATGTTGCCGACCAGCAGGCCGCCATTGCTGCCGCCCTGGATGCCGAGGTGCGGCGCCGTGGTGATGCCGCGGGCGATCAGGTCCTCGGCAACAGCCGCGAAATCCTCGTAGATGCGCAGGCGGTTCTGCTTCAGCCCGGCCTGGTGCCAGCGCGGACCGTACTCGCCGCCGCCGCGGATGTTGGCGACGACATAGACGCCGCCCTGCGACAGCCACGCGCGACCGACACCGCCGGAGTAGCCGGGCGTCAGCGAAACCTCGAAGCCACCGTAGCCGTAGAGCAGGGTCGGGTTCTTGCCGTTCGTCTCGAGGCCCTTCTTCGCGACCATGAAGTAAGGCACGCGCGTGCCGTCCTTGCTGGTGGCGAAGTTCTGGGTGATCTCCAGGCCTTCCGAGCTGAAGAAGGCCGGCAGCTGCTTGAGCGGCTGCGGCGCTTCGCCCACCGTGCCCAGCATCAGCGTGGTCGGCGTGAGGTAATCGGTGACCGTCAGGAAGTAGTCGTCGTTCTCCTCATCGTCGACCGCCGAGACGGACACCGTGCCGAAGGCCGGCGCGCCCTGCAGCGGCTCGCGCGTCCACTCGCCGTCCGCGTACGTCAGCACGGAGAGGCGGTTCTTGACGTCCTCAAGCACGTTGAGGATCAGGTGGTTCTTGGTCGGCGTCAGGCCGACGAAGGCCGTGGTGTCGGTCGGTTCGAAGAGCACGTCGAACGTGCGCTCACCCTTCATGAACGCGTCGAACTTCGACGCGATCACCGCACCCTTCGGGAACACGCGATCGCCGACGACGTAGTCCTCGCGCAGCTCGAGGATCAGCCACTCGCGGTACGGCGTCTTGTTGGCCGAGTTCGGCGCGTCGATCTTGGTGAGCGTGCCGTCGGCGCCGCGCAGGTACAGCTCGTCGTTGTAGAAGGCGATGGTGCGGCTGACAAAATCACGCTCGAAGCCCGGTGTCAGGTCACGATAGCCGGCGATGTACATGTCTTGCGCCGTGCCCTCGTACACCACTTTGGCCTCGGCGATCGGCGTGCCGCGCTTCCACTCCTTGACGATGCGCGGGTAGCCCGACGAGGTCATCGAGCCTTCGCCGAAATCCCAGAAGGCGTAGACAGTGTCGGCATCGCGCCAGACCACGCCGCCTTTGGCTTCCGGCAGGCGGAAACCGCCGTCGACGAAGGCACGGTCGCTCTTATCCCACTCGCGCACTTCGATGGCGTCGGCGCCGCCGCGCGACAGCGAGACGAGGCAGCGGTCGTAGGCCGGGCGCAGGCAGTCCGCGCCGCGCCAGACCCAGTTCATCTCCTCGGCCTTGTTGATGGCGTCGAGGTCGATCAGCACTTCCCAGGTCGGCTCATCCTTGCGGTACTCCTCGAGCGTGGTGCGACGCCACAGACCGGCCGGGTTCTCCTTGTCGCGCCAGAAGTTGTAGTAGTAGTCGCCTTCCTTGCTGACGTAGGGAATGCGCTCGTCGGAATCGAGGATGGCGAGCAGGTCCTCGCGCAGCGTCTGGAAGCCGGGCTGACCCTCGAGGATCTTCTGCGAGTCGGCGTTCTGCGCACGCACCCAGTCCAGTGAACGTTCGCCTTCGACGTCCTCCAGCCACTGCCATTCGTCGGCGGGCTGCGGCGCGGTCGCGGCGGGGGCAGGCGTATCGGCGTGGGCGAGCGGCGTGGTCATCAGGGCAAGGGCAAGCGCGAGGCGGGTACGTCGCATGGGGGCCTCCAGAAGGCCGGAACGGAGTCGTCGGAGCTTACCCCCCGGCCGGAGGGGTCGATCCATGCCCAAAGTCACGGGGTCGCTGGGCCGCCCGTACCGGGCATCGCGCCCTTGACGGTGCGTTCGCCGCGCCGCGACCACCCTCGTGCGCCATCGCTTCCCGATCCCACCGGACCCCCGGACCATGCCCCAGACCGCTCGCCTCGCCGGACTCGCCCTGCTGACCGGGGTCCTTGCCGCCTGCAGCACCCCCTCGGAGACCCGCCACATGACCACCGACGCCCCTCGGACGCAGACGCCCGTGGACCTGCCGCGCTTCATGGGCACCTGGCACGTGGTCGCGAATGTCCCCTACGTCTTCGAGAACGGCAAAGTCGCGACGCGGGACGTCTATCGCCTGCGCCCGGACGGCCGCATCGACAACGACTTTGTGTTCAAGAAGGCCTTCGGCGAGCCAGACCGCACGTGGAACGGCGTGTCGACGGTCGTCGAAGGCAGCGGCGGCCGCGAGTGGAAGGTGCAGTTCATCTGGCCGTTCTCGACGCGCATGCAGGTGCTTGAGGTGTCGCCCGATTACTCGACGGCGCTGCTCGCGACGCCCGACCGCAAACTCGCCTGGATCTTCTCGCGCGAACCGGTGATGGACGACGCCACGCTGGCCGCGCACGCCACCCGCCTCGCCGGCTTTGGCGTCGATCGCGGCGCGCTGCGTCGGGTGCCGCAGGTCGAAGGCCAGAGCGTTTCGCCGATCGTGCCCTAGGCGGAGATGTCGCCGCGGGTCAGCCGGATGAACGCATCACCACCGCCCGCCCGCTGCGTGCTGAACGGTCCTTTCCGCCGCATGGCGGCATGTCGAACCGCGTGGTATTCCATGCGCCGCGTCCCCAATGAACGAGGCCCGCCATGCCCAGACGTCCCCGCATCCGCCCTGCCCTGCTCGCTGCCCTGCTGCTGATGGCGGGCCTGTCGGCCACGTCCGCCATGGCGCAACCCGCGGACGGCTACATTGGCCCGGAAACCTCGAGCGAGCCACGGCCTGCCGTCGGCGCCAAGTCGAGCCGCTACGGCGGCGGCTGGTCGGGCGACTGGCGCTACTGCGCCGACGAAGGTCGCCGCTGCAGCGTGAATGGCTGGGGCGCGGTGCGTTACGGCGCGCGCGGCCGCTACGTCTACCGCGAGGTGCGAAACGCCAGCCTGCAGTGCGACAACTCGATGTTCGGCGATCCGGCGCCCGGCCGCGGCAAGCGCTGTGACGTGCGCCTCTACGACTACGACGACGGCGGCTGGAGCGGCGGCGACAACGGCGGCTGGACGTTGTGCGCGCGCGAGAACGAATCCTGCCGAGTCGATGGCCCGGCGACGATCCGCTTCGGCACCCATGGCCGCTACTACGAGCGTCAGGTACGCGGCGGCAACGTGTTCTGCAGCATCCAGACCTTCGGCGACCCGGCGCCGCGCGAGCGCAAGGTCTGCGAACTCCGCTACGACGGCGGCGGTGGCTGGTCGGGTGGCGGCGGTTGGGCGGGCGGCGGCAATGACGGTTGGACGTCCTGCGCGCGCGAGAACGAGATCTGCCGCCTGCCCGGCCCGGCGACGGTGCGCTATGGCACGCAGCAGCGCTTCAGTGATCACGAGGTTCGCGGCGGCAGCATCCGCTGCGACAACCGCACCTTCGGCGACCCGGCACCGCGCGAAGACAAGTTCTGCGCGTACCGCAGCGGCGGCGGCTGGGTCGGCGGCGGCAACGGCGGTTGGACCGGCGGCGGCAACGGCGGTTGGCCGGGCGGTGGCCCGGGTGGCAGCTGGACCGATTGCGCGGCCGAGAACGGCTACTGCAGCTTCCGCGGCCGGCGCTCGGTCTGGTATGGCGCCGACGACGGGCGCCACGTCGTGCGCGAGTTCCGCGACGGCGTGCCCTGCACCAACGACGCCTTCGGCGGCGATCCGGCACCGCGCGCGCCGAAGCGCTGCGCCATCCAGGGCTACTGAGGCAGCACGAGGCGCCGGTGGAAAGCCGGCGCCCCACTCATCCCCAGTTCGACAGCGCTTCCTCGGCAAGTTCGCGACCGCGCTCGCGCAGCTCCTTGGCGCGCCAGAACTCGTAGAAGCTGGCGCTGTCACGCGGGATGCGGATGACGAGGTCGGGCGGGTCCTGCGCGACCTGCAGGCGCGTCATTTGCGAGTGCATGGTGTCCATCGAGCGCGACATGAGGTCGAGAAGGCTGGCGATGCCGCCGGGCGGCGTCGACACCGCGTGGCCGGCGGGCGGCGCCGGCGCGCTGAACCACGACGCGACGCGAGCCTTCCAGTTCGCGACAGCCACCGGCGCGTCGTCGTTGAACATCTCCGATTCGCGCAGCGGCACGGGCTCACTCGGCGGTACCCGCGGCGAGCGCGCATTGAGGTCGACGGCCACGACGTAATCGCAGTGGAAGCCGCGCGTCGCGGCCAACGGCAACGGCGCCAGCAGGCCGCCGTCCACCAGCTCGCGGCCGTGTACTTCGTGCGGCGTGAACACCATCGGGATGGCGATCGAAGCGCGGATGGCGTCGAACAGCGGGCCCTGCTGGAACCACACCTCGCGCTGGGTGGCGAGGTCGGTGGCCACGGCCACGTAGGGA
>JBOFQO010000022.1:0-2575 GCA_051660925.1 Silanimonas sp.
GCCGAGGCTCCCACGCCGGAGCCGGCACAGTCGCGGCCGGCAGTGCTGGACAACGCCCCGCCCGCGGCGGAGCCTGCACCCCGCAGGCGCATCCCGCGCCCGCCGTCGTACACGATCGACACCGCCCTGCGTCGCCGCCTGTTCGGCCGCGAGCTGGTGCTGCAGGTCGAGGTCGATGGCGTGGCCCAGGAGCTGCGCGGGGACGCCTTCCGCCTGCTTGAGCTGGCGCAGAAGCGCGCCGACAACCTGAGCCGACTTGCCGAGTGCGTGACGACATGAAGCCGACGATCCGCCTGACCAGCTCGAACATGGCCTCGCGTGGCTTCAAGCCGCCGGCGCCGGTCGCGCCCAAGGCCGAGCCTGTCGCGGCCGCGACAGAGCCCGTGCGCGTCGAGGCGCCCATGGACAACGGCATCGCCTCGGCCATCCATTCCCTTCGCGAGCAGATCGCAGCCATGCCAGCCCGACCGCGGCCTGCCGGCATGGACATGGAGCTGCGCCGCGACCCGAAAACCGGCGCCATCCAAGGCGCTGCAATCACCTTCAACTGGAGCTGAGCCATGGCTGTCACCTACCCGAACGCCGTCAAGATCGCGCGCATGAACGCCGTCACCACCGCCGCCGGCACCACCGCCGTGCTTGAGATCGGAACGGCCGGCATGGCGACGGTTCTCGCCACGATCGCCCTCGGCAACCCGATCGCCGGCGCGGCCACTGGCGCCGGCGTGCTGACGCTGTCGGGCTTCCCGCGCAGCGACACCTCGGCGGACGCCACCGGCACGGCGGCGGCGGCGCGAATCCGCACGGCGACCGGCGGCACCGACATCATCACCGGCCTGACGGTGGGCCTGAGCGGATCGGACATCAACCTCGATTCCCTGTCGATCACCGCCGGCCAGACGGTGACGATCAACAGCGCCGTATTCACCCACGCCGCGTAAGGAGCCGTCATGGCGATCACCACGCTCGACGGCCTCATCGCCGCAGCCAAGCGCGAGCTTCCGCTCTACAAGACCGCGGCGCGCACAACGGTCGCCGGCGGATGGTTCAGCATGACGGAATTGGCCGGCAACCCCGGCGCGGGTGTGCTGGCCGGCGCGTCGACCACGACCGGCGTCGTGCCCACGGACGCCACCGCGGGCCATCCGGTCATCCCCTTCACCGGCGGCCGCACGCACCTGTCCAAGCTGACCGCATCAAGCACGGTCGTGTCGCAGATCCGCCTGTTCGACATGCTGTGGAAGGGCGGCGCCTATGCGTTCAACGCCGCCGTCACCGGCCAGACGCCGACCAGCTTTGCCTCGCGGGTGGCGTACAACGGCGGCTCGGCCAACTACAACGGCCTCGAGCTGTGGGTCGAAACGGTCACGGCGGCCACCGGCAACCAGACGTGGAACGTCACGTACACCGACCAGGACGGCAACGCCGGCGCCACCACGGGCGCAATTGGCATTGGTGCCGCGCCGACGGTCGGGCGCTGTTGGCAGCTGCCGCTGGCGTCTGGCGACTCGGGCCTGCAGGGCGTGACCGGCGTCGCCGGCGGAACGGCGACAGCAGGCACCGCAAACATCCTTGTGCTGCGACCGATCATGAACATCTACATCGGCGTCGCCAGCCAGATGATCGTGCTGAACCCCATGGAGCTGGTCCTGCCGGAGATCTTCAACGACTCCGCGCTGTTCGCTCTGGTCATGGCGCCTTCGGGCACCTCGTCCGGCCTGCCGTTCCTCAACTTCCAAGTGGCCAATGGATGAGCTGAAGCGAGCGAGCCTTCGGCGGATCATCGGCGGGCCTCTTGGCCCGTCGCTGTATTCGCGGCAGGTTGCCGCCTCGCGATCGCTTACCGCACCGAGCGCACGGCCCGGGTACGACGCCGGCCTCGCGCTGGCGAACGAGGCGGTTCTTCCCAACGCCGCGCCGCCGGCGCGCGTCATCCAGTACACCGCCGCGGGCGGGGCCTCGTCAGACAGCACGACCACGGCGGGCATCACCACAAGCAGCGGTTCGTCGCTGGTGGTGCTCGTGCACTGGCAGAGCACGTCGACCCCGCCGACGATCACGGACAGCCGCGGCAACACCTGGACGCAGGTGGGCGCCACCGTGTCGCCCGTGGGCGGCCCGTTTTCGCAGCATTTCGCGGCCTTCAAGTGCGAGGCGGCCACGACAGGTAGCGCGCACACCTTCACCGCGTCCAAGGTCGGCGGCTTCACGTCGATCTACGCCATCGAGCTGACCGGCGCGTCGATCGCCGCCGGCGCCTCGGCGTCGCAAGCCACCGGCCCTTACACCTCTGGCGACGCCACCGTGTCCGGCGCGGCGCTGCTGCTGGCGTTCGGCGCCGTCGAAGGCAGCGGCCAGACCCAGTTCATCCCCGGCAGCGGTTTCCGCGGGCTGACGGCGATCAATGACCCGTCGTTCTGGCAGGGGCAGGCGGCGATCAAGGAGGTCGACGGCGGCACGCACGCAGCCACGTTCTCGACGGTCAACGCCGTCGATGGCGGCGCGCTGCTGCTGGTCGTCACGGCGCCGGCAGGGGGTGGCGGCGTCACTGGCTCCTTGTCCGCCACGGAATTTG
>JBOFQO010000023.1:0-2010 GCA_051660925.1 Silanimonas sp.
TTCATCGAAGCGCGCGCCCTCCTGGCCGAGCGCCTGCCAGACGCGACCGGCGTCGTCGCGGGACGACGCGAGATCGAGGAGGTCGCCGCCGATCGCCGAGTCCTCCGTGCCGGTGCGACGCGCAACCTCACCGTTACCAGGCCGCGGCGCGCGTGGTGGATCCCGTAGCGCGGCGCGCAGGCGCCCGATTGCGTCACCGGTGCCGGCGGCCAGCGCGTCGATCACCTGTCCCGGGTCGTCCGCGAGCGTGGCGCCATCGCGGATCAGCCGGTGGCAGCCGCGAGCCTTCAGGTTTTCCGGAGCGCCGGGCAGGGCGAACACTTCGCGGCCGGTTTCCGCCGCGAGCCGCGCCGTGATGAGGGCGCCGGAGCGTTGCGCGGCTTCGACGACGACGGTCGCGAGGGACAGTCCGGCGATGATCCGGTTGCGGCTCGGGAAGTGCTCGGGGCGGGCCTCGGTGCCCGGCGGGTGTTCGGTGACGACGCAGCCGTGGTGTGCGATGTCGGCGTGCAGACGCCGATGGGCCGCGGGAAAGCAGCGGTCCGGCCCGGTGCCGGTGACGGCCACCGTGCCCGGTTCGCCAAGCGTTGCCGCGTGCGCCGCGGCATCGATGCCGGCGGCGAGGCCGCTCGTGACGACGAATCCGGCGTCGGCGAAGGCCCGAGCCCAGCGCGCCGCGCGTTCGCGCCCGGCCGGCGTCGGCGCGCGGCTGCCGACCACCGCGACCTGTGGCCACCACAGGCGCTCGGTGTGGCCGTGCACGAACAAGGCCGTCGGCGGGTTCGCCACCTCGCGAAGCAGGCTGGGGTAGTCGGCGTCGAACCAGCCGAGCACGGTGTGGGCCGGATCGGCGTCGAGCCACCGGCGGATCGATCGTGCGTGGTTTGCGGCGTCCGCACCGAGGGCCTCGTCGCGGGCCCCAATCGGGGCGCCTAAGGCCAGCCAGTCGGCCGGCGGTGCGTCGAGCAGGGCCTCGGGTCGCCAGGCGGCGCGGACCGGACCAGCGCTGACCTCCCGCGCGCCGCGTGCGAGCGGTTCGGTTGGGTGAAGCGCATCGCGCAGCCACGCGGCGTTGCCGGCAGCGTGGTGGAGACGGAGGAAGGCATCGAAGGCATCCATGCCGCAAACGATGAAGGCGCCCGGAGGCGACTTCCGTCGGAAAACCGCGCGATGCCGGGTCTTACGTCATCGCGTCGACAGCTCGTCGCTGATGCGCCGGAACGGGCGGGATACCGTCGCATCGAGCTTCACGCTGCTTGGCGTAGGTTTGAGATCCCCCCCGCTTGGAGATGGCCCCATGAAGCCTATCGCCTGGTCGCTTGCGCTGCTGTGCCTCGTTGCGGGGCCCGTCTCCGCCCAGTTCAACCCACAACCGGGCTGGAAGGACAGCTACGCCGTCGGCGGACGGTGCTACTGCGATTCCGGTTTCGATCACGGCCTGGACCGCAAAGTGGTGGTGACGCCCGCAGGCGTGAAGTCGATCACCGACGTCTGTGCCGACATCCGCCGTGTGCTGGGTGATGGGCCCAGCGTCGGCCGCGTGCCCTACAACGACATCCAGTGTGGCAATGGGCCGTTCAACGATGCGGTAGACGAAGTCGGGTGCCCGGGCCGTGTCGACCAAGGGGCTGCTGGCTGTGCGCAGATCGGACCGAGGTGGGACCTCGCCAGCGTCTACGGCGCGGGGACCGCGATCCAGAATGCCGAGCAGTTCGATCTTTCCGGAAGCTGGTTCGAGCCGGAGACCAGTGGCCAAGGCGTGTTGCTTGAGCTCTACACACGTCAGGCCCGTGGCGCCGTTACGCCCTACTTCTTTGGCAGTTGGTTCACCTACACGGGCACGGCGGGCGGGCCGGAGCAGCACGCCTGGTTCACGCTCGAAGGCCAGACCATGGGTGATGCGCGTTCCTTCGAGTTGGTGATCGCGCGGACGCCGGCGGGTCGCTTCGACACCACGCCGACGGTTCAGCCGGTGCAGGTGGGGCGCGCCGTCGTCAGCTTCGCATCGTG
>JBOFQO010000024.1:0-5228 GCA_051660925.1 Silanimonas sp.
ATGGCCCTGGCCTTGGGCTTTGGCTTCATCGCCGTAATGGTGGCGCGCGCCATTGCCCTGCAGGTTGGGCAGGGCGAGCTGCTGCGTCGGCAGATTCTCGTCCTTGGCGTCGGCGAGAAGGCCGACTTGATTCACTCGCGCCTGCGTCGCGGCAGCGACCGCCGCACCTTCGGCATCGTCGGCTACGTGCCGGTCGCCGGCGACGCCGAGCGCGTTCCGGCCGACCTGCACCTGAGCGCCGCGGAGGGCCTGCCGGCGATGGTCGACCTGCTGGGTGTCGACGAGATCGTCGTCGCCCCGGACAGCCGGCGCGGCACGCTGCCGCTCGACGAGCTGATGGCCTGCCGCCTGCGCGGCGTGCATGTGAACGACCTGCACACCTTCCTCGAGAACCAGACCGGCCGTGCCCACATCAGCGCGCTCAGCCCCTCGTGGATCGTCTTCGACTCCGGCTTCGATCGCAGCGTGGTGCGGTCTGCAAGCAAGCGGGTGTTCGATATCGTCTCGTCGTCGGTGCTGCTGCTGCTGTCGCTGCCGGTGATGGTGGCCACGGCGCTGCTGATTAAGCTGGAGAGCGGCCTGTCCGGCCCGATCTTCTACCTGCAGGAACGGGTGGGTGAGGGCGGCGAGACCTTCCGCGTGATCAAATTCCGCAGCATGCGCACCGACGCCGAGCGCGACGGCGTGGCCCGCTGGGCCACCTCGAATGACGACCGCGTGACCCGCGTCGGCCGGGTGATCCGCAAGCTGCGCATCGACGAGCTACCGCAGGTGCTGAACGTGTTGCGCGGCGAGATGAGCTTCGTCGGCCCGCGCCCGGAGCGCCCGACCTTCGTCGAGCAGCTTGAGCGCGAGATCCCGTACTACGGCTTGCGCCATGCGGTAAAGCCCGGCATCACCGGCTGGGCGCAGTTGCGCTACGCCTACGGCGCCTCGGTGAAGGACGCTGAGGAGAAACTGAAGTACGACCTGTACTACGTGAAGAACCAGAGCCTGATGTTCGACCTGCTGGTGCTGTTGCAGACGGTCGAGGTCGTGCTCTTCGGGAAAGGCGCGCGCTGAGGCCGGCGCGCCGGTTAGTCGGCGCCTGCCGCGGGGAAGGTTTCGATGTCGGCGACCGGAAGCGGACGAAGGGGCGAGCTGTACCAGCCGGACACGCGCCCGTCGGAGAAGCGGATTTCCGAGGGGCCGTACTCCCAGCGTTCGCGGGAGCGGAACATCGGTGGTCCGGCGAGGCGCTCCACATCGGCCGCGGACAGCCCGAGCTCGATGCGTTCCGCCCGTGCTCCGATCGGCGTGGCGGCGGCGGTTGGGAGTGGTTCGGCGGGCGTCGGCAGCCCAGTCGCCAGCGACGGCGCGGTGATGGCAGGCTGGATGCCGCTGGGATCGGCCTGCGGCCAGAGCACGACCGCGGCGGCAGCGGCCCCGAGGGCGCCGAGGGCCCAGCGACGACCGGAGTTCTGGGCCGGCGCCGCGGCGGGGCGGTTCTGGTCCAGGGGGCCGGGCAGCCGCCCGTGCTGGCGCAGGAAGGCCTGCAGCCGTTGGAAGGCAGCATTGACGTCGGCCAGCTCGCGGTCCGCCTGCTCGCCGTGGCGGTCCGGGTGCAGCTGGGATACCGCGCGACGCCAGGCCGGCTTCAGCGCATCGGGCGTTGCGCCCGGTGCCAAGCCGAGGCGGCGGAGGTCGTCGAGGGGGCTGGCGGGGGAGGTCACGGCAGGGTGGGCAAAAAACTGTGACGTGATGCTCAGAAATCGGCTGAGTCAGCGTATCATCACTCCACCCCCACAACACGAGCGTGCGCCCGGAAGCAGCAGCGTTGCGCCCCGGACGTCCAAGGAGCAGGGCATCCCATGCTGACCCAAGCCGCCAAATCCCTCGGTTTTCTCGCGATCCTGCTCGCCTCGGCCGTTGCTGCCCAGGACGCACCGCCACCGCCCCCCGCGGCGGCCCCCGCGGCACCCTCGGGCGAGTTCTCGGAGCTCTACCGCATCGGCGTCGACGATCGACTCCAGGTGTCGGTGTGGCGCAACCCGGAGCTGAGCGTCACCGTCCCGGTCCGGCCTGACGGCCGCATCTCCGTTCCGCTGGTCGGTGACGTGATGGCCGGCGGCCGTGCGCCGCAGGAAGTCGCCGACGACATCGAGAAGCAGCTTGCCGCCTACGTGCGCGACCCGAAGGTCGCGGTCATCCTGGTCGACCTGCGCAGCCACGAGTTCATTTCCCGCGTCCGCGTGACTGGCGCCGTCCGGCAGCCGGTGTCGGTGCCCTACCGCCAGGGCATGACCGTGCTCGACGCCGTCCTGCAGGCCGGTGGGGTCACCGACTTCTCCGCGCCGAATCGTTCGCGCCTGCACCGTCGCGATGCTCGCGGCGCGGTCGAGACCCGCGAAGTGCGCCTGGGCGACATCCTCGAGGGCGGCAAGCTCGAGTCGAACATCGACGTGCGGCCGGGCGACGTGATCACCGTGCCAGAGCGTGCCCTGTGAGTGGGCCGATGCTGCTGGAGGGGCCGTCACGGCAGCCGGAGTGGCTGCAGCTGCTCCCGGTGCTGCTGGCCGAACTGCGTCGTCGCGTGTTCGGCCTCTGCCTCGGTTTCGCCGCCGTGGCGCTGCTAGCGCTCCTCGTTGGCATGCTGCTCCCGAAGAAGTACGTCTCCAGCACGACGATCCTCGCCGGTGAAGCCAACATCATCGCGCCGCTGATGGAAGGGCGCGCGGTGCCGACCGGCGTGGCCGATCGCGCCCGCATCGCCCGTGAGGTGATCTTCAGCCGTAAGGTGATGGCCGAGATCCTCGCTACCGGCGGCTGGGCCGAAGAGCTGGCGGACCCCATCGCCCGCGAGCGCGCGGCCGAGCAGATCAAGCTGCGCACGCGGGTGTCGAGCCCGGGCCAGAACCTCATCGAGATCAGTTACACGGACAAAGAGCCGGAGCGCGCGTTCAAGGTGGCGCAGCGCTTCGCCGAGCTGTTCATGGAAGAGAGCTTGGCCGCGAAAGAGCGCGAGAGTCGCGAGGCCTACGAGTTCATTGATTCGCAGGTGCGCGAGTACCACGCCAAGCTCACTGATGCCGAGAGTCGCCTGAAGGATTTCCGCGCCAATAACCAGGACGCCGGCCCGGGCAGCGACACCGATGTTCGCACCCGCATTGCCGGCCTCCGAACGAGCATCGAACAGGCGCGCACCCAGCTCTCGGAGCTGCGCATGCGCGAAGCCTCGCTGCAGGGCCAGCTTAGCGGCGAGGCCGAAGTGAGCGGCGCGCGAACGCGCTCCGGTGAAATGCAGATCCGTCTCGCCGAGCTGCAGGGCCAGCTGGACCGCCTGCGCCTCGACTACACCGACGATTACCCCGACGTGGTGCGATTGCGCCACCAGATCGAGGATCTGCAGGCGTCGATCGTCGAAGCCCGCGCCTCGGAGCGAACGGGTCAGCGCGATGAAGCTGCCGCGATGCGCAATCCACTGTTTCAGGAGTTGCGCTCCGATCTTGCCCGCGCGCGCAGCGACAGCGCCGGCCTGGCGGCCCGCATCACCGAGAATGAGGTGCTGCTCAAGCAGGAGCTTGAGCGCGGCCGCCGCGTCGCCGATTCGGAAGCCGACCTCGCGGAGCTGACCCGCGACTACGAGGTCAATCGCGACATCTACCAGGACCTGCTGCGTCGCCGTGAGAACGCCCGTGTGTCGATGAACCTCGACGCCGAGAAGCGCGGCCTGACCTTCCGAGTGCAGGAGCCAGCAGCGCTGCCGCTGCAGCCCAGCGGCCTGCGCTTGATGCATTTCGCGCTGGCCGGCCTGGTGCTCGGTCTCGCCATTCCGCTTGGCCTGCTCGGCCTGTACGTCTTCTACGACCCGCGCCCACGCAGCGCGGCGGCGCTGGCCAACCAGCAGCCGCTGCCGGTGCTGGTGAGCATTCCCGACTTCCGCACGGTGGCCGACCGCCGCCGCGAATCGATGCGTTGGGCGATG
Source organism: Silanimonas sp. (assembly GCA_051660925.1). Classification (GTDB taxonomy): domain Bacteria; phylum Pseudomonadota; class Gammaproteobacteria; order Xanthomonadales; family Xanthomonadaceae; genus Silanimonas. Next base: position 3,965 of record JBOFQO010000024.1, read on the forward strand.
GGCGGTGGCGTCGTCGTCGTGGCGCTCGGCATCTACGTTGCGGTCGCCATCCAGAAGGGGAGCTTCGCGCTGTGAATGCCTTGATGACGGAGCGCAACAAGTTGCCCTCGCTGATGGCCGAGAAGTCGGTGCCGACGCCCTTCAACCCGGCGCAGCGCCTAGCGCGTCGGCTGGTGGGCCACGACATGGCCGATCCGCGGCCGGCGGACGCGTTCCGCGACCTGCGGACCCAGCTGCTGTCGCGCTCGCGCGCGGACGGCGTCGTCATCCTCGTCGCGCCGGTGCGGCGTGGCAGCGGCGGTAGCTTTGTCGCGACCAACCTCGCTGCGGCGATCGCGCTTGACGAGAGTCGCGTCGCCATCCTGATCGACGGCAATCTGCGTGCGCCGGTGCTGCACGAGCGCCTGGGCGTGACGCCGGATCGCGGCGGTTTGGTCGACCTGCTGGAGGGGCGGATCGAGGACCTGCGCGACGTGTTGTATCCGACGGCGTTGCCGCGCCTGCTGCTGGTGCCCGCCGGCGAGCGCCGCGAAGCTTCCGGTGAGCTGCTGGCCTCGGCGCGCATGCGCCAGGCCATCGAGGCGCTGCGCACGTCGGGCGAGCGCGTCACGGTGGTGCTCGACGCCGCCGCGGTCAGCAGTGCGCCGGACGCGCGCATCGCCTCCGATTTCGCCGACCTGGCCGTGCTGGTCGCGGGTTACGGCCGCGACACCGCGGCGGCGGTCAGCGACGCCAGCGCGGTCTTCGATCCGGCCCGCCTCGCGGGCGTCGTCTTCAACAAGGTCCCCTGACATGAGCGCAGCCTTCCGGACCACTCTCGGCCTTGTTGGCCTTGTCGCCGCCACGGGCGTGCAGGCGCAGGCCGCGCCGGACGGGCTGAACTGGCGCCTGGGCCTCAGCGTCGAACACAGCGACAACATGGCGCGTCGCCCGGTGGCGGTGTCCGATACGGTCATCGCACCGACGCTTGGGTTCGCCTACCTTGTCGAAGGTGCGCGCGGCGACCTGGAGGCAGCGGGCAGTGCGTCGTACCGGCACTACCTGCAGGACCGCTTCGATGATGAAGTCCTGCAACAGATCGGCCTCAACGGCCGCTGGGTGCTGGCGCCGGAGCGGCTGTCCTGGGCCTTCCAGGCGGTGGTGACGGACCAGCCCGTCAACCCGTTCGGCGTTGACGCTCCCGACAATCGCCAGCGCACTGACGTGTTCCTGACGGGCCCGACGCTGGCCCTGCGGCCATCAACGAACATGCGGGTGCTGGGCG
>JBOFQO010000025.1:0-2400 GCA_051660925.1 Silanimonas sp.
GCCGAGGCCGTCGCCCACGCGATGCGCAAGCGCGACGTGCTGCTGCGCGACGCCGCCGGTTTGAGCGTGCCGGGCGCGGCCACGCGGCATCGCGGCATCGAGCTCGCCGCCGCGTGGACGCCGGACGAGGCGTCGTGGCTAGAAGGCCAGCTGGCCTGGAGCGAGCAACGCTACGCCTTCGACCGCCTGCTGCCCGGTGGCGAAACGATTCGCCGCGGCGCGCGCATCGACACCGCGCCGGAATGGCTGGGCGGCCTGCGGCTTGGGCGACGTTTTGGAACGCGATTCGAGGCCGAACTCGAAGGCGTGTGGCAGGGCGCCTACGCCATTGATGCAGCGAACACCCGCCGCTACGGCGGCCACGTGCTGTGGCACGCGCGTTTCGGTATCGATCTGGGCGAGCGCTGGCGCGCCAGCGTGCGCCTGATGAACCTCGCTGATCGCCGCTATGCCGAGCGCGTCGATTTCGCCTTCGGCGACGAGCGCAGTTTCCCCGGCGCGGGGCGCAGCGTGTTCGTCGGCATCGAGCGCCGGTTCGACTAGCGCCTCGACGCCGCCACGCGCCTCAGCGCACCTCGAAGCGGCGCACGCCCGCGCTCTCGCCGTCCACCGTCACTTCGACCTCGTAGCGGCCCGGCGCCCAGCCGTTCTCGGGTTTGCGCGTGAACGTGTGCACGGCCGAACCCGCCGCGGTGATGGCACGCTCGTCGGCGTCGATGTCGGCACCGGCGGCGTCGCGCCAGGCCACGGCCACCATCGCGGCTTCGGCCTCGCCGACGGTAACGAGGCTGACGTGCACCGCGTCGTTTGCGCGCACGCGCTCCACCACGGTCGCGACGCGACCGTCAGCGTCGAGGGCCACCCCGAGTTCCAGCGCGACGGCTTCAAGACTGCCCTGCGGCAGGCGCTCGATCGCCGTAGCCGGCACGCCGTCTTCCGACGAGGCCGGCGCGGCATCGGCCGACGCCGTCGGTGCGGCCGGCTCGCCGCCGCAGGCCGCGAGCAGCAGCGCGGCGAGGACCAAGCAAGCAACGCGGGCGAAGGCCAAGCCCGGCGCGCGAAGCCGGTGCGCGGCGGACGCCGAAGGACGGTGGCAGGGGGCGGCGGTCATCGGACGCTCCGGGACTACTGTCGCGAGAGTCGCAGATTGTCCGGCATTGCCGCGCCGGGCAAGGCCCGGAACGGGTTGATGTCGAGCCCGCCACGGCGGGTGAAGCGCGCATACACCGAGAGCTTCTGCGGCACGCAGCGCGCGCGCAGGTCGAGGAAGATGCGCTCGACGCAGGCCTCGTGGAAATCGCTGTGCGTGCGGAAACTCACCAAGTAGCGCAGCAGCGCGGCACGATCGATGCGCGGGCCAGCGTAGGCGATCTGCAGACTGGCCCAGTCCGGCTGGCCGGTGACCGGGCAATTGGAGCGGAACAGGTGCGACACCAGCGTCTCCTCGACCGGCTCCTGCGCGTCGGCCTTCAACAGCTCGGGCGCTGGCGGGCCGTAGTGCTCGATGGCGATGGCGACGCTGTCGATCAGCTCGCCCGGCAGCACGCTGACCGGGAAGGCCTGCGGCGAGGTCGGCGCGATCAGGCTCACCGATACCGTCGCGCCGGCCGCGGCCGAGAGGTCGCTGATCAGCGCAGCGCGCAGGGCGTCGGTGCTGGCCATGCGCTCCTGCGCGAACGAGTTCAGGTACAGCTTGAAACTCTTCGACTCGATCAGGTTCGGCGACATCGCCGGCACGCGCACCTCGGCCAGCGCCACCTGTGGTTTGCCGCGTGGGTCGAGCCAGCTGAGCTCATAGGCGTTCCACAGATCGACGCCGACGAAGGGCAGGGTCTCGGTGAGGCCGAGCTTGGCGCGCGCCTCGGCGCGCGGGATGGGGAACAGCAGGGCGGCGTCGTACGACGACGGGTAGGCGACGCGCTCTCCGAGCGTCGAGGATTCGGGGGTGTTCATCGGCGCAGAGGATAGCGCGTGGCCGCGCAAAGGCCCTGAATCAGGGCGGATCGCGGACGCCTGCGGGCACCCCGCGCGGCGCGACGGCGAGCAGCACGGCGGCCAGTAGGCTCGCCACCACCAGCCATAGCAGGTAGCGGAAGTCGGCGGCGGTTCCGACGACCACCAACGGCGCGACCATCGCCAACCCCGAGGCCGAGAGCGCGGCCGCATCCGCGCGACGACGCCACGCGGCCAGCGCGAAGACCCCCGCGGCGAGGCTCGCGTAGAGCCATCCCATGAAGAACGGGCCGTCGACCCAGCGATGCCACGTCGCGACCAGCACGTCGCGCGGGCGCGACGGCGCCATCGACAGCGGCGGGTTGTCCAGGAACGGCACCAGATCGGGCATCAACACCTGGGTGTCGGCGAGTTCCGTGTTACGGAAGCCGAACAGGTAGCTCGACA
>JBOFQO010000026.1:0-26326 GCA_051660925.1 Silanimonas sp.
TCGAGGTAGATCACGATGGCGTTGATCACCTGCCCGGACGTGACCTGCGCGAAGGTGACGTCGTTGCCGTCGGCCGCGCCCTGCTCCGTCGTCGACGGGTTGTTGAGCGTGGCGATGGCGGTGGCGTTGCCGGCGCTGGTGTTCGCGATGAAGCCAGCGATCTGGCTCATGTTGGTGTGCGCGGCGGAGAAGGTGTAGTTGCCCGCGCCGGTGCGCACGAGGGCGACCTTGATCGGGAACGGGCCGGGCGTGTTGTTGCTGTCGGCGCTGGCCCAGTCCACTTCTCCTGCGAGGAGGCGACGGCGGGCGAAGTCGTAGAGGGTATTGGGCACGGCGGCTTCCTCAGTAACGGTGCTGAACGGTGTGGGTGCGGTGCTCGCGCTGCTTTCGCTGCACGTTGGCGTCCATCTTGACCCCGAAGCTGGCGGTGAAGGCCGCCTCGTGTCTGGCGGCCAGCTCCGGGCTGTTGGCGTCGGCGTCGCGCTTCAGGTAGGCGCGGTGCAGCGCCCAGTCCAGCATGCGCAGGTGGTGGCGCTCGGCGATCTCCGGCTCGTCATCGGGCGACGCCATCACGTCTTCCGGCAGGCGGTAGTGCTGCACGGTCATGGTGGCGTCGGCCGACGGCGCGGCGACGATACGAAGCTTCTCGTCGCGGAACACGAACCAGCGCGGGGAGCCCGAGAGCTCCTCGCGCCAGCGCGGCGCCACGATGTCGAGCTTGGTCTCGTCTGCCGGCTCCAGCGCAGGCCGGCCGTGCGGCGTGACCTGCTTGATCTGGATGGTGCCGGGCAGCGTGTACAGCGCCCGGCCCGCGGTGACGCGGAGCTGCTTGAGGGACTCGAGCAGCAGCGCGCGCTCGCAGGCCTCGCGCTGCGCCTCGTTGATGTACGAGGTCAGCTCGAGATCCGACCAGAGCTGCTTGCCGCCGGCGTCGTCGAGCCGGATGCGCGCCTCGGCAATGAGCTCGGCGAGGGTCACGACAGGTCCGTGGTGACCTTGCCGCCGTTGCTGGCGATCTCTTCCTTCAGGGCGGCGAAGACGTTGTAGATGTCGTCGCGCTCGGCGTTGAAGCCGCACAGCTCGCGCACGGCGCGCAGGTTCGGCTGGCCGGCGGTGGTGAAGTCGCCGTCCTCCTCGCGCTCCAGCATCAGCACGAGCGCGGCCTTGATCTGGTCGGTCTCCTGCGTGGTGGCATTGGGCTTCTCGCCCTCGCCCGGCGTGGCGGGCAGGTCGCCTTCCTTCGCGAAGACGGCGCCGCTCTTGCGGGCCTCGATCTGGAAGATGGCCGGGACTTCGACCGGCTCGGCGCCGATCAGGATGGTGTGGCCGGTGATGAGCGCGATGCGGATCAGTTCGCCATCGGCAGAGCGCATGAGCTTGGACGACATGAGTGTTCTCCTTGGGGTGCAGAAAAGCCATGGCCCCGGACGATCCGGGGCCACGGTTGGTTACGCAATCAGCGCACCGATCAGCCCTGCGTGAAGTCCGAGGCGCCGAGGATGGCGTACTCGACGAACAGGATGAACCGGCCGGCCGTCGGCGCGCCGCCGGTGATGGCCGAGGTCACGCCGATGCGGTTGACGCCGCTGTACACGATGTTGGCCGGCGTGATCGGCACGCGGGCCGCCGTGCGCGCGTCGGCATCGTTGACGAGCTGCGTGGGCGCAGCCGCCGTGCCGATGTCGAGGACGTGCGTGGTGCCGGCGTTGGACGCGGTGACGACGTGCAGCGTCGCCGCGGTGATGATCGCCGAGTTCGGCAGCTCCACGAGCGGCACGAACACGCCGTTCGGGACGTCCGAGAAGTCGAACTCGACGGCGGCAACGCGATTGCGCTGCCGTGCGTCACGGTAGAGGATGGTCATGGTCTGGCTCCGATCAGGCGATGAAGGTGTCGCACACCATCACGCCGAAATCTTCGACGGTGCGCGTCCAGCGGTTGTAGAACTGCGGCTTCAGCAGGCCGAACATCTTGTCGATCGCGATGCCCTGCTGGTTGCCGTAGTCGAACAGCTCCTCCTCCCACTGCGGGACTTCGAGGTCCGCGAGGGCGAGGGCCTGCGCGCCGAGGAGCAGCGAGCGGGTGCCGTTGACGTTGCCGCCGGCGCCCCACTTCGAACCACCAGCCGCGCCCATCGTGTTGTACACGCGGGTGTGCTCGTGGATCACCGCGCCGTCCATGGTGACGATGGCGCCGGTGAAGATCGGGTTCTTGAGGCCGCGCTCGCCGGCGTTGACGATGGCGTCGCGGAACTCCGAGTCCTTCTTCAGGTAGGCGTAGGTCTTCGGGTGCACCAGCAGGACGTAGTAGTCCTTGCCGCCGTTCTTGATCGGACGCAGGCGCTTCGTCTTGGCCTCGGCGATGAGGTCGACGATCATCCGGTACGACGGGATGTGCGTGTTGTCGATCAGGGTGGTGTTGCCGGCCAGAAGGCCGTTGGCACCGGCCCAGCGGTAGTGGCGGTTGGCCGACGGCACCTTCAGGTCGGCGGCGAAGTCGAGCGTCGACAGCGCATCCTCGCCCGCCGGGATCGGGCGCGGCGAACCGTCCGTCATGACGTCGTAGGTGATGCCCGACGCCGTCAGGAACATCAGGTCGTCCATCGTCTCCGCGAGCCACTGGCCGAGCTTGTCCTTGGCCTCGGTGCGGAAGTTGATGACCGAGCGCTGCTCCGACAGCTTGCCCTTGTTGCGGACGCCCTTGCGGAGGCGGCCGATCTGCACTTCCTGCCAGTAGCTCTGCAGGGTCGACTCGCGGCCCTCGAGCTGGTTGTCGCCGGTGATGCCGCCGCCGACGAGGTCGCCGACGAGGTGCAGCATCGCGATGCTGGTGCCCTTGTCGGTCTTGGTGAGCTCGGTGATGCGCTCGACGACCGCCGAGTCACCCTTGCCCATGAACTTGTTCCAGAAGAAATTGTCCCGGAACTCCTTGTACGCGGCGTGGCCCCACGCGCGCTTCTGCTGCGGCTGCAGTGCAGCGAAATTGGTCTGCATCTCGGGTTCTCCGAAGGTCTTGGTGGTCTGACGTTGGAGAGCAGTGCGCCGCTCCGCGCGAATGACATGCGATCTGCTCGCAAGGGGCCGCGCCGTTTAACGCCCGCGCTAGGCGAATTGCACCGTCAAGGTGGTGAGCCTGCGGAACATCGGGCGCCTGATGCCAGCGCGCCCGGACTGCCTGCCCCGCGAGAGCAGTGAGTGGCTTTCGCCATCTGTGCCTGTTTAAACCAGCGCGCCGCAGTTCGCAAGCGCGCGGGCTGGTGTTACGCGAGAAGCTTCGCGCGCTCCGACTCGGGCAACTCCTCCCAGTCGTCGGCGCTCATCTCCATGACGTTGACGGTGTCGGGCGCGGCCGCACTTCCCACGCCCGGATTGCGCGGCGGCTGCGCGCCGGCCGCCTTGGCGTTGCGCTGGATCGATGCCACGCGGCGCTCTTCGGCGATGTCGGCCGCGGTCTTGGCCGGGGCGCCGGCGGGCTTGCCCGCCTTGGCGTCCAGTGCCGGCTTCAGCTTCTCGATCGCCGCGCTCAGCGCCTCGGCCGGCGTCTTGCCGCGCTTGATGTAGACGTCGCGCAGGTCGGTGACGTCGGCGATCAGGTCGGGATCGGCGTCGGCCGACTTGCTGTTGAGGAAGGGGTAGGTCTGGATCACCTCGACCGCCTTCTGCTGGAGCAGGGTCACGGCGTCCTTCTGCTCGCGCGCCTGCAGCCGCTGCTCGACCTTCGCCTCGGCGCGGCGCTCGGCCTCGGCAAGGCGATTCTCCTCGATCTGGAGCTCGATCTCGGCCGCTTTTTCGTCGTCACCCTCGAGGATGGCGGCGTTGCGGCGCTTGATCGCATCCTTGACGTCGAAGGCGGGCGCCTCCGTCTTGGCCGGGGCGGCGGCAGCCGGCGCCGCGGCGCGATCTTCGAGGGCGCGCAGGCGCTCCTCGAGGCGGATGCGCTGGTCGCGCTCGGTGCGCAGGCTCTCGTTGACCTCCTTGAAGCGACCGTACGGGACGGTGGTGTTGCGCGCGCCCTGCGCCGGGGCAGCGGTGCCACCCTCGCCGCCTTCGCCGTCGGCAGCGCCAGCATCGGCGCCATCGGCACCATCGCCCTCGTCCTCGCCCTCGCCCTCCTGCTCGCCGCCCGCAGCCAGCTCAGCCAGCGCCTCGGGGTCGGGCGTGCCGTCGATGTCGTTGCCGTAGTCGAGGGTCTCTTCGTCGATGTTGTCGGGGTCGCTCGTCTTGGTGCTCATCGGATCACTTCTCGTTGATGGACTGGAGTTCCGCCAGCTTCTTGGTCGCGATCTTCTTCATCGCGGCCTTGCGCTTGGGGTCTTTCATGATCTCCTTGTACCGCAAGCAGGTGCGGAGATCTTCTTCGGCCTGCCACTCGGCATCGGGCATGAGGCCGACGCTGTTAGCCGGGGATGCTTTCGACTTCGCCATCGGTGAGTCCTCCTTCGATGCCGGCGTTCATGCCGGTGGATGGGTTGCGCGGGGTGAGCGGATTGGTGTTGCGCGGCGGCTCGGGAACTGCGCCGGGCGCTGCCGGCGCGCCGACGGACATCTCCGACAGCAGGGGCATGATCGGCGCAGCGTTCATGTCCTCGAAGCCTGCGCTGCCGAGCACCTCGTCCGCCAGCGGCGCAACCTGCGGCAGGGCAGCGACATTCTGCGCTGCCTCGGTCGCCGAGAACAGGGTCTCGACCTTCTTTGCCACGGTCTCGGCATTGGTCTTGTCCGTCTGCGCCTTGAGCAGGGCGGCCTTGGCCTCGAGCGTGGGATCCGTCGGCTGACCCTGCTTGCCCATGGCCTCGATGATCTGGGCCTTGTCGGCGAGCGGCGAGTAACGGATGACGAAGCTGTCTGGGATCGGCACGCCGGCCTCGCGCATCTCGAGCGCGGCGGTGAACTGGCTGTTCTCGAAGGTGACCTGCAGCGGCTGGTCGGTGACCACCACGTCGTACTCGCCCATGGTCAGGTCGTTGAGGATCGAGCCGTCGGGCTGGGGCTGGTTGATCGGGAGCTGCTCGGTGACCTCCTCGCCCATCTCGTTCGTGTCGGTGATGGCGAGGATCCGCGGATCGTCGTAATAGCGCTGGATCAGCTTCATCATGCGGTGCGCGACCAGATGGCGCGTGCGCGACAGGTTGTCGAGCGCGATGGCCTGCTGCTGCTGGGCGATGAACTGGCGCGACTGGATGGCGACACCGGACTCGGCGCTCGCCTTCTGCTCGCCCTTCATCGTCTCGTTGACGCCGGTCACCTCGCCGACGTTGCGCACCCCCATCTCAATGACGCGGTCGATGCCAGTCGGCACCTGATTCGGTTGGATCTTTTCCGGCTTCTGTGATCCCTTGGCGTACTCGAGAATGAGGCCAGTTTTCGCGCCCTCGACCTCGAGATCCTCCGTGGTCATGTTGGTCAGCGAGTTCTGCTCGACCGCGAAGCCCGAGTTGGCCGAGCTGTTGATGACGTGCAAATACTGCGAGACCGACTTGTTGACCACGCGCTGCGGGCTGATGGCGTTGTCGACCATCGAGCGCGTCTTGCCACGACGAAACAGTGGGAAGTACGGCACGACGGTGAGGTGCTCGTACGGCGACCACTCATCGAACAGCACCGTGTCCGCCGTGCTCACCAGCCAGCGCACGCGCTTGGCGAGGCGGCGGATGATCTGCGCACCGGAGGTGAGGAGTTGGCCGCGCTCGGCGTCGTTGAGGTGCTCGACGATGCGGATGTCGCCGGTCTTGTAGACCGCGACCTGCGCCGGCTCGACGCGCCAAAACTGCCGATCGATGACGCGCCAGCGCGGAACCTGCACGCCGTCGTCAGGGCCGAGCTGCGAGTCGTAGACGTAGCCCGTACGCTCGTCGCCGAACTTGTTGCGGCTCTCGTCGCCGAGATCGTCGCCGAAGTCCGTGTCCTCGGGCGGCGTGCCGCTGGCCTCGACCTCCTTGCGCTTGTCCGTGCCGTAGTTCCACTCGATCTCGTCGAGTGTCAGCCAGCGGGTGATGATGACGTCCTGCCACTCGTCCGGGTCGTAGCTCTTGCCGTCCGGGTCCGGCATGACGTCGCGCGGGTCGAGATCGGTGATGTCGACCTCGCCGATCATGGAGTCGTTGAACGAGATGCGGATGTCGAAGTAGCCGCGACCCTCGATCAGTCCATCGCCGAACACCTGCGTCTCGCGCCAGCGGTACTGCGTGTTGTCGCAGATCTGCTTGGCCACCTTCGACAGGGTGGCGGCCTTCTCTTGGTCGGCCTTGCCGCCGCGTGGACGGAAGGCGATGTCCATGCGGTTGTTGATCTGGTAGCCGATCACCGCGTTGACCGCGGGCATGATGAGGTTCACCTCCTCAGCCGGCCGGCGCTCTTCCTCGAGCTGGGCGCGATCCTCGGCGCTCCACTGCGCACCGGCGCCAAGGTAGAAGTCCTCGCACAGCCGGGCGCGGGTGACCCAGTCGCGATGGCCGCGCTGGCGGACGTACTCGTAGCGCTGCCAGTTGTGGCGCGCCTTCATGCGGTCGTCCATCTCGGGGGACTTCTTGGCCTTGCTCATGCGCTCATTGCTCCGCCGCCTCGGCGCTTGCCTATCTTCTTGAGCCTATCGCGCCACGACACAGTGTCATCGGCGTCGTTTCTGCGCTCTCTCGTCCCGACAGGTTCCGCGAAAGTGAGCGCCAAAGCATCGCCGGCGTCTGGTGAGGATAGGCCGCGCTTGCGCATCTTCTGCTTGGATTCGAGGCGCGTGCGTCCGGCCGAGTCGTAGTCGTACTGCGGCCCGACAAGGTCACCCATCAGGGAGTCGTCGCGCTCGATCTGCACGCCGCCGACGGTCTTGAGCCAGTCGCGCATGCCGCCCCACATCTCGGATCGGCGGTCGACGTAGCGCTCTTCGGCGTAGGCCTTCTCGCCGAAGTTGACCGGGCGGACCTTGTGCCCCCACTTCAGCTCGACGAGGCGGTCGTAGATCGGGCCGCCAAGGCCGCCGATGTCGATGAAGACCACGTCCGGCTCTTCGTCGATCAGGATCCTGACCACGCGGCCGGCGACCGCCATACCGTCGGCCTTGTTGATGCGCTCGAGCCCGTAGGCGACGCGGCCGTGGCGGCGAATGATGCCCGTGCTGTCGTCGCCGAAGCGCGCCGGGTCGACGCCAACGATCAGTGGGCCAGAGCGCTTCAGCGGAATGCCCGGCGCGCGCGCCTTCAGCACCAGCGCCGGCTTGATGAAGGGGTCGCTGCCGACGTTGACGAAGGCCTCGACCGCGTTGGCCGGGTACTCCTGCTTGAAGTAGTTCTCGTCGCCTTGGAAGTCGTCCTCGATCTTGCGCTTGCGCCACCACATCTGGTCGCGGTCGCAGCCGTTGATCTCGGCGTACTCGACCTCATCGTCGTCAAGGACGTAGTCCTCGGGAGCCCGGAGTCGGTACTCCTCCTGAATGAACCACGGGATGAAGATCGCGATGTACTCGCTTGCTCCACGCTCGGCGAGCTGCCAGAACTTGTGGAACAGGTTGCCCAGCCCGTTCGCCGTGGACTCGAGGATGATCTCGGTGCCCGGCGCGTTGGGGATGATCTGGCCCATGCCAGCCATGTGGTCCTCGGCATTCGGCCAGAACGCAACCTCGGATCCGTGGAAGTACTGCGCCGTGCTCGAGCGGCCGGATCCGGGGCCGCCCGCGGTGGCAACCTTGTAGCCGCTGTCGAGCTTGTCGAAGTACAGCTCCTTGGCGTTTGCGCGCTTCGTGCTCGGCTGCAGCTCAGGCGGGCAGTGCTCGTGGTAGCGCGACGCCATGCCGAACAAGTTGTCGGTGGCGTCCTGCTTGTGCGTCAGGATGAAGGCGGTCTTGCCGAACTCGCCCGAGACGCGCCAGTAGAATCGGCCCTCCACGTAAGTGCTGCATCCCTGCTGCCTCCCCTTGAGGATCAGGGCGCGCACCTTGCCTGTCGCCGAGAGCTGCTCCTCGATGCGTCGATGGATCTCGCGCTGCGCCGCGTTGAGGCGGAACGGGCGCACGGCGCCGTTCTTCTCGCGGATCTTGAGTGCGGCAGGCGCGTACAGCTCGAAGTTGCCGCGGAGCTGCCGGAGCTCGTAGGACATCAGCAGCCCGTCCGATCCATGACCTGACGCCGGATGATCTCGGCAGCGAAAAGGATGTCCGCCGACTTCTGTGTCGACCACATGGTTCGAATGACCTCGACGCCGTCCTCGTCGATCTCCGAGTAGGCGACGACGATGGCCTTCATGCCCGGCGCGTCACGCACGAGGGTTTCGATGATCCCTTGCGGCTGGATGTGGCCGCGCGCCTTGTTGATGTGGGTGACGTTGCTCACGCTCGGCTCCGCTGCTTCTCGATCGCCGCATCATGCAGCGCATGGGGAAAGTGCTGGCATCCGTCGCAGCGCCAGCCCTCGGCAAGTGGAACGGGATCGGTGCCGCCGCTGCTCGCCCAGCTCCTACACTCGCGAGAGAATGGCCACGGAATCACGACGCGCTGGAGCTGGCCGAACTCGTCGTAGCCGTCGTTCGCGACGTAGCCCTCCGGCATGGGCTTGGCGTTCCAGCACAGCGGTCGGCCATCGGGGCGGCCATTGCCCTGCCTTGGCTGCAGCGTCATCGCTTGCTCCCCTTTCCGCCTCGGAGGTGGTCAACCGAGAAGAACAGCTCCTGCTGATACCAGCGAAGGACGGCACGAAAACCAGCATCGCCTTCGACGCGGTTGGCGTCGATGTACCTGTTGATCGACGCAGCCAGCGCGTCGAGCCAGAACAGGCGACCGAGGTAGTCCTTCCTGTCCGGCCTCATCTGCCAGAAGTTCTCGGCGAAAGCGAACCTTCCGCGAGGAATCATTCCGAACCAGTCGCCGCCGAATTCAGCGCACCTCACGGGCTTTCCGCAGAAGTGGTTGGCCCTCTTGAGTGCGGCGTGCATTCCGGCAAACGGGTCAAGAGTCGCCGTCATCGCAGCTCGCCCCTCGGACCGCGGGGATTGAAGACCATGCTTGCGCCAACTGGAATTGCGTCGACCACTGGCACGGCGATAGCGCGGTCGCGCAGGGCAATCAGCTTTCGGCGCGCCGACTCCCATGGCTCATTCGCAACGCCAGAGCCGTTGTCGCTTCCGTCGAGGATGGATTGGATTGCGGCAACGGCGCCGACGAATCCGTGATCGCTGCCGCGCCACCACGCAGGGTGCGCACCATCGGTGCCGTCCAGATCCGAGTCATCGGCCTTTGCGCGCTCAGCCGCCAGCAGCGCATCGACGTCGGCAGGGGTGAAGTATTCGAGCGTGCGGTGCGCGCTCAGCTTGAGCTTGCGCGGCTTGGTGCGGATGGTCATCCCTTCTTCCTCTTCAGCTTGACCGGCGGGCGCAGCCTCGTCTCGCCAAGCCCGATCAGCTCGACGCGACCGCCGTAGCAGATACCCGTGTCGGTGTAGACCACGTTGCCCAGTGCGCCGATCGTTTCGACCGGCGTGTGCCCGCAGTACACCAGCTCGATGCCTTCGACGCGCGACGTGTCCATCGCGGTGATCTTGGTGCGACCCCACATCGCGGACATGGCGGCACGCGGGCAGCCATCCTCGAGCCGAGCGCGGAAGCTCGGCCAGTCCATGTCGCCGAACACCTCGCCGTGCAGGATCGCGTAGTGGCCATCGACGACGATCGCCAGCGGCAGGCGGGACAGGTCGGCGACGATGCTGTCGAGCTCGCTCTCGTCGCCATCTTCGCTTTCGAGGATGTCGAGCACCCAGCCGCCGCCGTTCTGGACGTGCAGCAGGGTCGCGCCATTCTCGCCGGTGTCGTCGCGCACGGCATCGAACAGGAGCTGCTCGTGGTTGCCGCGCACGGCAAAGAACCACGGCTCGCGGATGAGCTGCGCCACCTCCATTGACTGAGGGCCGCGGTCGATCAGGTCGCCGACGCAGAACAGCCGATCGAAGGTGAAGTCGAAGCTGACCTCGGCCAGCGCAACCATCAGCTTGCCGTAGCAACCATGCAGATCCCCGACGACGAAGTCGCGGCCCTCGGTGTTCGCCGGCACGTCCAGAACGATGGGCGAGCTCATGCGGATCCCCTCGCCTTGGCGATGGCGGCGCGGGCGTTTGCGACACCGGCGCCACGCAGGAATGCGGCCAGCGTGTGGTCAGCGCAGCCCGGCTCCTCCATGCGCGAGATCAGGTCGGACAGTGCGTCGAGGAGATCGGGCGCCGCGGCGATGAGGCGGGCGTCCGGGTGGGCCACGGTGGCGCACCATGCGGCGTGATGCTCGCGGCCCTTGATTGGCTCGATCCAGTCCGCGCGCTCATGGAGCTTGTGCAGGAGGTTGAGCCCATCGTGAGCTGTGTCGCGCAGCAGCAGGGTTCCACTGCCCATGCCCCAGCGCGTCGGGGCGATGATTGTCAGGTCATACTGAGGTCTAAGGCCGCCCACCAACTGCAGATGCTTGTTCTGGCGGTTGACCTCCCACCGCCACGGCCCCGGCGTATGCGCGCTCATGCTCGCACCGCCAGATCGATGTAGCGGCGCGCCGGTCCGCGGTAGATCGGCGCCACATCCATCGCGTCGCCGCGGTCGAACATGGTGAAGGTCCAGCCGAGGCCGCGGTTGAGCGTCAGCACGCTCGGGCTTGGGTGAGCCAGCTCGAATCCGGGGCGCGGCGGCGCGCCGCCCCAGAGGCCGGCGTGCACGGCGCTGGCGAGGGTGGTCTCGGTCTTCAGGCGCAGGCCGATCGTCAGCAGGTCGTGCAGAACGTCGGGGTCGACGAACGACGCCGGCAGGACGTCGCTCTGGTGTTCGGTTGCCGTGGACATGGCGGTCTCCTTGGGGCGGGTGGTCAGTTGCGGTTGAGCCGGCGCTCGCGATTCGGCGGCAGCGACATCTCGCCGTCGACCGATCCGGGGTGGTGCGCGCGGTAGAAGTTGACGAGGCCGACGAGGCGGCGGCGCTCGGTGTCGGCGCGCGCGAGTTCGGCGAGATAGCCGGCCTCGCGGCTGCGGTACATGGCGATGATCTTGATCATGGCCACGAGGTTCAACACAGCGATGGCGATGATGGACAGGTCGAGCAGGCTCATTCGGACGACTCTCTTCGGTTGGGTTTCACGCTACGCAGCAGTGCTATCGGTCATCTCCGCGATCTTCTGCCCCGCGACGACGACGCGACCGCGCTGGGTTTCCAGTTCGGTTCTCAGTGCCCTGATCGCCTTCAGCGCGTCGCTGAGCAGGTCGTGCGGGCGTTCGCCCCTGTTGCCCACGAGCTGCTCGCTGATGCGCTTCTCGATGTCTTCGGCCATGGCAATGGCCTCCTCTGCACTGTCTTTCGGTTCGGGTGTCACTTCGCCTGATCCATCAGCTTCTTCAGGCGCTCCTCGTAGCTCTCCTCGGCCGGGGGCTGGTGCGTGTCCAGCCCGTAGGCTTCGCGCTCGCTGGAGATCAGCTTGGCCGCGGCGTTGGCGAGGTTGACCAGCGTGCCGGACATGATGCTGGGCTTGATCTCCAGATCAGGGCTGTTGAGCTGCTCCTCGATCTTGGCCGCGGTGCGGTCGACCAGCTTGCGGAGCTTGGACAGCGTGCCCTTGTGCTCCCGCACCACGGTGATGATGGCTTGGGCTTGGGCCTCGATGACGAACTGCTCGCCGTTGAGGTCGCCGGCCTGCTCGGCCTGCATCTTCGCCTCGGCGAGGACGAGGGCCTTCTGCTTGATGTCGCGCGTCCAGCCCCGGCGCTTGGCGTGGCCGATCAGCGTGGCCTTCGAGATGCCGTGGACGTTGGCGACCTCCTGCAGGGACAGGACGCCCCCGCGGTAGTCCGCCTCCATCCGCTCGATGTCGTGAGTCTTCTTGGTCGTCATGTGCCAATGCTACCCGGTTGCATGGCCGGTTGCGTCGGTTGCGTGCTGGCAGAAACGACGAGCCCGGCGCGTGGCCGGGCATCTCCGCTTCCCATCTCGGCGGCGCTGCGCACCGCGTCGGTTATGAGCACCCCGGTGTGCAGCTCGGGAACCAGCCCTGCGGGTACATGCCCTGCAGGGACTGGCCGCCGCTCAGGCGCCACTCGTAGCCGTTCCAGTAGACCCAGCCAAGGATCGGGGCGTCAGCGTAGGTGATCTGCGCCCACACCGGCCGGCCGTCCTTCGGCGCGGACGGTATCGGGAGCATGGCCAGCGGCGGCCCAATCACTCCGGCTTCTCCGGGTCGCACCACGCCCGGTCGGGGTCGTCCGACGGCGAATGGATCGGCGACCGGCCAGTGGCGAGGTCGCTCAGCCGCTCGCGCAGCAGGTAGCCCTCGAGCGCCCAGATCTTGTCGCGGGCGTTGCGCTTGGCGATGGCGCGGCCGACCTCGGCGTCGAAGTTCTCCGGGCTGGCGCAGGCCGACTCGCCGGTGACGGTGAAGCCGTTGCGCAGCACCAGAACGCAGAAGGTTAGGACGTCGAGCGGCATCGGTGTATGGTGCGGCAGCAGGCCAGTGGCACGACAGCCATCAGCCGCGGTGAAGTAGTGCTCGCTGGCGATCACGCTGTCGACGTGCCCGGGCGTGATGCGCGGGGCGGTCAGGCCCCTCTCGCGAAGGTGCGCGTCCAGTGCCCGCTCGTCGCCAGCGGGCACCTCTCCGTTACGGGCGCTCACGTCAGCGCCGCTTCGGCTTGCCGCCGGCCGCGCCGTCGACCATCGCGTCGATGCTGGCGGTGCGCCCACGCAGGGCGCCCTGCGCGCGTCCGGCGAGGCCGGTGCCGAGGCTCGGCGGGGTGCGGGGCGGGGCGCTGCCGGCGCCGCCGGAGGTGCGCTTCGGTGCGGCGGGCTTCATGGTCTTCTTCATGGTGATCTCCGTGGTTGGGAAGTGGCCCGTTTTGGTCGTGGTGGGCCAAGCCACTCCGCACTATCGCGTTGTCCAGACGCGCCCCTGCGGCCGGGGGTGAGGATCACTTGGACCGGATCGATACCACCCGCGAGCCGGGCGGCATCACCACCGTGGCACCGGGAGCGAGGCGCGCGACGCGGCGCTCGACCATGGCATCAGGGAACGGGATCACGTCGTACTCGACCAGCACTGCGCCAAGGCGGTGCTCGGGCGATGCCGCGCGGCGGCGCGCCGCCTCGATGTACTGGACGGCGTCGAGCAGCTCCTCCTTGAGGTGCTGCAGCCAGTCGCTGGTCGACAGGTCGTCGCGGTCGATGGTCTTGCCGTACTTGGCGAGGCCCTTGGCGGAGCGATCGCGCAACTCGTCGATGATCGACTCGGTGATGGGCTGCTCGGGCCGCGTGCCGTCGTCGATGGCCGACTCGGGCTCGGGCCGGCTCGGGCCGGCGAGATCCGGCCACGGCGGGTACACGCCAAGGCTGGCCGTCGAACTGCGCATCGGCGCGGCAGCCAGCGTCGACCCGCGCTCCATCGCCCGGAGCCGCGCCTCGAGGGCGGCGACGCCTGCGTTATGCGCGGCGATACGCCCCTCGAGGCCGTTGATCCTGCCGATCAGGCCGGCGAAGTTGTACTGCACGTCGCCCTGCGGATCGAAGCGCGGCAGGTCGCTGGTTTCCTTCTGGCAGCCGCACATGGCTCAGGCCTCCCCGGCCGGGCGGCCGTAGAACATGGCGTCTTGGAAGCCGACGGCGACGACGCGCTGCGTCGGCGGCGGGCTGCCGTCGAGCGCCGCGGGCTCGGCGGCGTGGTCAGCGGCCGGCTGGCTCAGGGGCTGCTCGATCGGGGCGGCCATGGCCGTGGCGCCGGCGTCGGTGACGCGGTACTCGCGGCGATTGCCGTCAGCGCACAGGAGGGCGATGCGAGTGGGGTTACGGAGGACGTGGACGGTGAGGGGCAGCACGTCGCCGTTGTGGCGCGCGAGCAGCTCGTCGAATGCGGACTGGAGGGTCATCGTGGACTCGATGTGGCTGGACTTGTGGGGCTGGGTTGCGAGGGCTGCTGCGAGTGGATCACGGAGGCGGGGTTGCTGTCCACCGTCTTGCCGAAGAAGAACGCCAGCAGCAGGGTCAGGACCGCGGCAACGCCGCGCAGGACCACGGTGCTGCTGAGCTTCTGGTTGGGCTGGTGGGTCTCGATGGCCAGCAGGCGCTCGAGCAGGCGCTCGGGGATTTGCGCGTCGAGGGCGGCGATGATCTGGTCGATGCGCTTGATCTCGTCGAACGCGCGCCCCAGCGCCTTGGCGGTGTGGGCGTGCTCGACGTCGACCCGGCGGATGACGTTGATCTCGGCGCGGATCTCGCGCTGCTCTTCGCGCATCTGCTCGACGTTGTCAGCGACCGCCTGCATCAGGGCGGCGATGGTCTCGAGGGACGGCGCGCTCATCGGATTGCCCCCGATTCTCGACCACGATGGAGGCATTGCTGGCAGGCCTTCAGTTTCGCCGCGCATTCGGCGTGCACAAGGGTATCGGCGAGGAACGCCTGTTCGAGGTCTTCGTATCTGCCGCTCTCCCACAAGGGGAGCGGCGGGCACTCGCCGGAGCACTGCACCGCGCCAGCGTCACAGCGAAGATCAGTCGGCGGCGGCTGGACGACCTTCGTTTGCGAGCCGCACGCGCTCAGGAGGAGCAACGCAAGAAGGATCGAGGGGGTTCTCATTGGCGTACTCCGCGAGGCGGGTCGAGGCAGTGGCGATGTTACGGCGCGCGGCGCCAAGCTGGGTGACGAGAGCATCGGCGGCGGCGGCCGCGCTGGCGTCGATCTCGGCCTGTCGCTTGGCGGCGTCGTCCATCGCCTTGGTCAGCGCGCCGAGGTCGGCGGCGACGCAGGCGGTCGTCGCCTCAGCCTTGCCGAGATCGTACTTGGCGTCGAGCTTCGCATCCATGCGCAGCCAGACAATCCCCGCTGGCAACACCATGCACAACAGCAGGATGATGGCGAGGTAGATCCTCGCCTGTGACTTCGCAAGATCTACTATCACAACCCACCCCAGAAACCATCGGTTGTCCAGCGACGGATCACGGTCGCCTCGGAGATTCGCCGGTTGCACAGCCCCGGACCGTTGACTCGATCGTTCGCCCAGACCCTGCACGACATCTCGAGCTGGTCCGCGACGCACGGCCAGTCGCGCGCGGGCAGGCAGACGCCACGGATGTGCCGGCGCTCGATGCGGCGGTTGCCAGCCATGGCCTCGCCGCGGTTGTAGACCTCGACGATCAGCGCGCACTGCACGGCCGGGTGGGCGGTGTCGAAAGCCGGGCCGTAGGCGCGGCGCGCGGCGGCGCGGTAGCGCGGGATGCTGGCCTCGAGCAGCACCTGATAGGCCAGCGAGTACGGGACGACGATGTCGCGGTAGGTGGGCAGCGCGGCGCGCGCCTCAGCGCCAGTCAGGCCGGCGGTCGTGGACAGGCGCGGCGCGGCGGGGTGGGCGGCCCACTCGCGGCGGATGACCCCGGCGAACTGGTGTCCGCCGTCGTAGCCGACGCCCCATGTGATGCCGCTGGCGCCGCCCGGCCAGATCGGACTCTGGTATCGCCGGGTGTAGGCGGCGGCGCTCGTCACCTCCCAGCGCACCAGCATGTCGGCAGCGCAGCGCTCGACCGGCAGCGCCTGCGCGGCGGCGCGACCAGAGAAGGACAGGAAGGTGAAGAGCAGCACGCCGAACAGGACCAGCCATTCAGCGCGGTCCTTGACGATCAGCCAGAACGCCAGCCACGAGCCTTCCGCCGCCTTGTCGTGCAGGTCTTCCTCGCGCTTCTCGTCGAGGTCGAACCAGTACTCCGCCTTCAGGCGGTAGGCGAGGTAGCCGAGCAGCGCCACCGGCAGCAGGCCGACGAGGTAGTCGGAGAGGATGCCGCCGATCTCCAGCGTCGGCGCGCCGCGGCTCGAGCTCCAGTACCACGCACCCAGCATGAGCAGCAGGATCGCTGGCACGATGCCGATCATCTCGATGTGGCGCCGGGCAAAGGCAAGGGCCGCCGGCAGGTGCGGGCGGGCGGCGTCTCGGGCGCGCGCAAAGGCGTCGCGGATCTTCGTCAGGGCGTTGCGCATGCGGGAAAGGTACGGCGACGGCGCGGCGCGCATCGCAGCACCGGCTGGTCGAGTTGAATCAGCATTGTTCCATAATTGAAACAGTGCGTTCTGAATTTAGCATTGATGGCGCACGTAGGTGCGCGTATCGTTCAATCCATGGGCAGCAAGCACTGACCCAAGGCCCCAGCGAAACGTCGGCGGCCGACCGGCACACAGACGCCCGCAAGGGACAGCGACACCGGGGACGCGAGCACGACGGTGGGGTTACCGCCTCTGGGGAACGCGAAAGGCCAACAGAAGGTTTCAAGGTCTGGCCCTGCACCGCGGGGCCAGCACTGGGCACCTTCACCAAAAGGAGATCACCATGGCCATCCGCTACGAGTGGGACTTCGAATACGTCGACGAGCACGGCGACATCACTGACCACCACCACTGCGCCACCTTCCGCGAAGTCAAGCAAGTCGAAGCGCGGAACAAAGGGGCCGGCCGCATCGTCTTGGTTCGAACCAATGATCGGCCGTACGGCGAGCGCGAGTGGGCCTACTTGGGCGACAACGGAAAGCTGCCGAGTCACTTCAACGATTCAGGTGACGGACGCGGCGCGCACGTCCCCCTGCGCTTTCATGTCGAGGTTGCGGCAACACCAGTCAAGTAAAGCCACCACCCCAGCCACTGCGATGCGGTGGCTGCACTGGTTGCTTCACCAATCACGAGGACAGCATGAGCACGACCATCCCGCGCTACGCCAACCACCAAGGCCACACCGACGTGACGCCTTTCGAGGTCGTGCGCGTCATCAGCGAGACGACCATCGAGATCCGCGAGATGGACTCGAAGCTTGCTGAAGGCGAGAAGCCGCACTTCCTGCAGGGCGGGTTCGCCGCCCACTGCACGAATCAGCGCGAGCTGAAGTACGACATCACCAGCAACCCGAGCAACAGGGTGATCCGAATCCGCAAAAGCACCAACGGCTGGGGCAAGGGCAAGTTCCGCCTGAGCGACACGCCGATTCGTTTCTACGACTACAACTTCTGAGGAGAAGCACCATGGGAAACCGCGCAGTCATCGCAGCAAGCAACAAGCCGAGCAGCCCCGCCATCTACCTGCACTGGAATGGTGGGCCGGAGTCGGTGCTCGCCTTCCTCGCCGCGGCCAAGGATCTCAAGTTCCGCGATCCGCTCGAAGACAAGCCGTACGGCATGGCCTACTTGATCGCACTCATCGCGATGGGGTTTGGCAATGGCCTCTCGATTGGCGTCGGCAGTCTTCAGGGCTCCGACACCGACAACGGTGACAACGGCACCTACTACCTCGGGCCCGGCTTCACCATCGCCAAGCGCGAGCACAACGGGGACGATGTCGTGATGACGCTCGACCAGCTCTCGCAGGCCGACAAGGCGACGTTCCTGCTGATCAAGGCGCGCGTCATCACGATGTGGCGGGCGGCACAGAAAGTCGGCGCCGAGAACAACTGAAGCCATCGACCCAGCCCCTGCACTGCGGGGGCTGCATCGATCGCTGCACGAACGGGGATGATCAGCATGAGCACTTGCAATCGCGTGTGCGGGTGGTGTCTCGGGAAGTTCACTGCAAGAACTGCCGACGTCAAGCGAGGCTGGGCGATCTACTGCTCCAAGAGCTGCAAGGCCAAGGCGCAGGAGTCTCGCGACGACAGCCGCGCTGCAGCAAGCCACTGGGGCGTCGGCATCGGCATCACCGCTGGCGAGCTTGACTTCGAGCCATCAACACCCAAGGACGTGCGATGAAGTATCTGCAGTGGACGCCGAAGCAGGCGCGGAAGTGGGCCGATGAAATGCCGCCCTTCAGCGTCGTCGCCGAAGCAATCGTCGACTTCGCTCGACTCGTCGAGCAGAGCCACAAGCGCGACGCCTACGCCTACGTCGACACTGGTGACGGTAGGCGCGCGCGCATCAGCAAGGGGGAAGAATCATGAGGTGGGAGAGTGTCGACTACCGGGTCGCCAGCTTCATGCTGCCGGCGATCATCAACGGCGATCACACCGGCCTGACGGACGAGGAGTCCGACGCGCTCGATGCGCTGCTGGAGTCCGAGGAAATCGCCGGAAGGCAGGGCCACTGGGCCGAAACGAACCCCAAGGACATCGAGGGATCGCTTGGCAAGTGCGACGTGTGCGGCAAGCACGCGATCGTATCGGGCGTCAGCTACATCTACCGAGCAGAGGAGCAGTCGCTGTGATCGACATTTTCGAGACCGTCAAGTTCTGGAGCGCTCTTGATCTTGCCGGAGCAAAAGCGCCGATCTCTCACGCCGGCGTGTCGAGGGCCGTCGGCCTTTATCTTGGCTACCGATTCGAAGTCAGGCAGGTCGGATGGGCCGGGGAAAGGAAGGTCTTTGTCGTGATGTCAACTGGCGAGCTTCGGAGGGTCTTGGTTACTGACGTCTACAAGCTGCACAAGATCGAAAACTTCGAAAAGCGCGGCTTCATCATCAAGCCGGTGATCCCGGCGAAGACCCAGCTCCAGCACTGGAAAGAACAAGGGAGGGTTTCATGAAAACCATGCCAATGGACGATGTGGAAAATTTGCACCGCCAGCTCTGGCATCGCCCCGACTGGTTCGCGCCTGATGCGATGAGGTTCTTCAACACCAAGCTCGAGTCCGATGGGTTGGTTGCTGACAGTGGCGACATCTACTTCATCACCAGCGAGAAGGGTCCGGGCATGCCGCGCCGCTTCAGTGTTCGGAAGATGGACGGGAAGACCGGCGAGGTCGACACCGTCGGCCTGTTCAATCGGCACGCAAACTACACGGTCGCTGAAGCCGCCGCGCGCAGTGCGATGAATGGCGGTGAGATGGCGGGAGGCGAGTCGTGAAGAAATATCCGAGGCTCGTGAAGCTCGAGGCGATCGCACAAGAAGCTGGCGTCGAGGTGTTCCACCTCAATCGAACCAGCGCGCTCGATGCGCGGCGCGAGGCGCGCAAGAACCATGGCGAGAAGTGGCGCGACCACGTCGGCCCACTAACCGCGGGGTGGTACTGGTGGATCTGCTTCCCCGGCTGCCTGCCTGAGGGTGATGCCTCAGGCCCCCACAAGAGCTACACCAAAGCCATGCGCGCTTGGTACGACACCACCGACTAGGAGATTCCAATGCAAGCCCGAAGAATGAGCCACGAATCCGTCATCAATGCCTACAAGAAGCGGCGCGAGAACGACGCACGAAAAGTCATCATCCGCCGGCGCCTCGAGCTGGTCTTTGGCGGCATCACCGTCGCGCTGTTCGTCGTGTCGCTGTGGTTGTTCTGGGTCATGACGCCGTCTGGGATGGTCAAGTGAGTCGCTCCACCCGGCGCATCGTTAGCGAGGCCGCGGCATCGCTCGGGTTCATGGTCTGCGAGGTGAAGGCCTACCTCCGGCGAATCCCCGGAGAGGCGCGCAACGAGCGGTGGCACGAGGTCGCGCTCCTGTGCCCCTGCGGCGCAACGAAGCGGCTCCACATCAAACACACCAGCCTGCCGCGCCTGAGCGCCGAGCTGGCCGACCATCTGAGAAGGGACGGACTGATCACATGAAAACGCACAGCGAAGCGCAGTGCGATCGCGATGTCGGGATCCAGCGGTCTGCGGATAAGGCGGAGCGCATCGATCCGGGGTGGATCGAGCGCGCCATAAGCCACGTGCAGACGTTCGCGCGCAAGCAGTGGCCCGAGCCATTCCTCGCTGAAGACGCGCGGACCTACGCCGAAGGCCTCGGGCTTCCTCAGGCGACTGACGGCCGAGCGTGGGGCCACGTCCTCAAAGCTGCCGCCAAGCGCGGCATCGTGACGCGCGCCGGATTCGGCGCGTCGAAGTCCAGCAACCTCTCACCCAAAGTCCTATGGAGGCATCCGTGAAAAAGAGCCTGACGCCAGCACAGCAGGCTGTCATCAATGGCATGGCCGCTGGATGGGAGCTTGGCCGAAACTCCGGGTTTGCCCCGCTCGAGTGGCTCCAGCTCGGCGGCATCGGAATGGGCGGGCCAAGCAAGGGGGTCCGTGCCGGAACGGCCATGCGACTCACCGAAAAGGGATTCATCCGGGCCACCAAAAGCGACTACCCGTTGACGAAGTACGCACTGACCGACGCTGGTCGCGCCGCCGCTAAGGAGAACGACGATGGCTAACCATCCAGATCCGTGGACGTGCAAAAACTGCGGCCAGCGCAACTCCGGCTGGTCAGCGGAATGCGGGCGTTGCGAGACGGCGAAGAATCAAGCGCCGGAAAGCGGGCCGCAGCAGGCCGCCACCGGCCACCCAAAGGCCCTCGCTGCCCTGCGCGAGGCGCTGGCGAACTACCTGCAATTCGGCGCGCTGCTTGATGACTCGCCGGCGGCTCTTGAGCTTGCCAAGCGGGCCGGGAACTACCTCGCCGCCCTCGACGCTGCGCGGGCTGAGGCGGTGGCGTGGGTGGACGAGTTTGGGAACACATACCCGCTCGCTGCCCACAGCGGCAAGGGCAACTGGCAGGACGACCACAAGCGCCACTGGCGGCGCGCCTACGCCGCCCCGCCCGCCGCGCTGGCGGCTGAATACCTCTTGCCGTGCGATGTTTGCCTGCCCCCGAGCACAACCATTTCTGCCGGTTGTCCGCTGTCTACACTTACCAGCGCGATGGAACTGCGCCGGGAAAATGGCATCAAGTCGTTCCCTCCCGCCGCCCCAGCCCAGCAGCCCACCCCACCCCCGGCCGGGCTCGCGGTGGTGCCGGAGGTATTGCTTGAAATCGGCCGCCGCCTTGTCAATGACCGCACGCGAAACGACCACTACACCTCCGACCCGATCTACACGGTGCAGCGCGAGGTGCGAATCTACGGCCTGGATTCCAGCTACGCGGATCACTTCGCGTGGATGAAAGACAGCGAGCTTTGCGATTCCGACCTGTCCGAGCGTCTTGAGCGGCGGTTCAATCGCGGCTGGACGATCCCCGGCCGATACAAGCGCGTCGGCTACTGCACGCGGTGGGATTTCGTTGACGCCTACCTCAGCTACGACGCGGCCAAAGAGCGCGTCGAGTACGAGAGCCGTAAGCATCACGGCACCTACCGCACCTACGTTGAGAGCGGATGCCGGAACCACGAATGGAAGGCGCTGCAAGCGTGGCTGCTCGCCGCCGCACTGGCCGAGCGGAACAAGGAGGGTGGGTGATGCACAAGATATTCAGGAAGCCCAAGGTTCGGGCGCGCCACCGATCTAAAGACCGCCGTCATCTCAAGACAGAAGGTGTAGTGACTATCCCGTATCACAGCCCGAGTTTTGGCGGCGATGATCGGGGCTTCATCCCGCTGGCAAAGCTTTCCCTAGGAATGCGCGCCAGCTTCGATCTGGACAGCATGTGGAACAAGCCTAAGTCGCAGAGGCTTGCCGCGATTATCGCCTACGTTGCTTCGTGCGCAGATGGGCTCGTGGTTAACCTGAAGCTCTGCAGAAGCATCGAAGGTAAGGATTGGTTTTCGCGTGGCGTGAAGGAGCTATTGCGTACGAAGAAACTTCAGCGAGTGAAAGAGACCGCTCGAAGCTTGAACGGTCATCGGGGTGAAAGCAGTTACGGCCACGGCTGGACTCGTCTTCAAGTTCCGGGCGTTCACTACGCGCTTACCGGGCGGAAGGATGGCGGGTGATGGAGGCCGGCGGCTACCTACTTCATCTGTACTGCGATTGGTGTCCTTCGACGCAACCGCGTGCGTTCAAAGAAATCACCGGCGAAAGTCGCGGAGAGTGTCGGCAGAAAGCAAAGCGCGAAGGCTGGATGTACCACGGCTCTCAGCACTACTGCCCCTCGTGCCGAAAGCGGAACCTGATTCAAGAATCGACTCAAGCGCAAAGGAGAAACCCATGAGCGATGAGCAGTTGAAGGCGGATTTGCGCTTACTCGAACCTTGCGTTCCATACGATCCAAGGAAACGCGAAGCATTCAAGCGCCTCCGCGCCCGGCTCGAAGCGCTGTCTACCATCGAGGCTGATGAGGTGCTTGTCGCAATCAAGCGCCCTTCAGAAGACTACGACGACGTTCATCCTGATCTGGTCGCCGAGGATGCGTTTCGTGAACACCTCGGCGGCGGATCGCCCTTTTCTTGGCGCGTCGTAGCAATCAAGGGAGAGACGAAATGACGACGAACACTGGCGGGCCGGCCACCGAAGGACGCGCCATGACCCTCCCCGAGCTGCCGGCGCTGCGCCAATTCGATATTGGCAAACAGGGGGCTTACAACGACAGCGAAGGCCCGTACTGCGACGTGCAGGAAGTCGAAGCCCGCGAGCGCATCCTCGTCGCCGAGATCGAGCGGCTGCGCGCCGAGGCCTCTGCGCCGACCATCAGCCTTGCCGAGCACGTCCGAAGAATGGTTGTCGATGCAGGTAGCTATCGCGAGCTCGAGAAGCGCACCGGCGTCGACCACGTCTACCTGTATCGGATGGTCAAGGACAGGCAGCGCAACCCCAGCAACGAAGTTCTCTCCAAGCTCGGGCTCGAGGTCCGAGTCACTGCAACTTACACGAAGAAAACGGAGCCCAAGTGAGCCAGACCAGCGTCAAGATCATCGCCGACAGCATCAGCCTCAGGGGCGATCGCGTCACCACCATGCAGGTGAGATTCCCGCGATTCATCCTCGCCGAGGTGAACACGCACCGCGTCCTGAGTCGCAATTACCGCAGCAGTCGCGCAGTGCCGGTCACGAAGATGATCCAAGAGGTTCGCGAATCGCCGTTCGTGCCGCTTGAGTTCAGCCGCAACAAGCCCGGCATGCAGGGCGGCGAGGCGCTGACCGGCAGCGACCACGAGTTCGCGCGACGCGCTTGGATCCAAGCGTCCGTCGGCGCTGCGTACTACGCCGAGTCACTTGCCTCGAGCGGCGTGCACAAGCAGTACGCCAACCGCGTGCTTGAGCCGTTCCTCTACGTCGACGGCGTGATCACTGCCACGGAATGGGACAACCTCTTCGCGCTTCGCTGCCACCCTGACGCACAGCCCGAATTCCAAGAGCTGGCGGTGATGATGCGCGACGCCATGGCGGCGAGCGATCCCGTTGTTCGAAGTGGCGACTGGCACCTTCCGTACATCAGCGCGCACGAGCGCGTCAGCCTGTCGCACGCGGCAGCATGCCGTACTTCCGCAGCTCGTTGCGCGTGGGTCAGCTACAAGCCGTTCGATCCCGGCGAGGAGTCTGACTACGCCAAGGCAGAGCGCACGTTCAGCAAGCTGATGAGCACGCCGATGCATGCTTCACCCATGGAGCATGTGTGCTATCCAACCTACCGCGACGGAGCGAAGGGAAACCTGCGCGGCTGGTCGCAGTGGCGTCACGACCTCGAACGCGAAAGGGCTGCGGCGCCATGAGCATCTCTAAGCATCACCGCATCACGCTAGAGAACATGCGGGTCGAACTCCGCGAGCGCTTGCTAGGCGGGCTCGCAGCCGGATCTGAAGTGCGTGAGCGCGCCGAGAAAAACTATCAAGTCAGGCAGCAGATCGAAGCCATCGAGGCGGCGCTCGAGGCAACCAAGGAGAAGTCATGATCGTCAGGCGTGCAACATTCGAAGATCCGCGCCAACCCACCAAGGAAGAGCGCATCAAGGACTACGAGTCGAGGCTCATCAGACACATGGCGATGAGCAGCAACACGGAGCGGGCGCTTCGCGACTACAGCGACCGCCGATCCATCGGAAAGTCCATCCAACAGCGAATCAGCGAGGGTCTTCGCAATGCCTGTTAACTCTTGGGCCGTCATGCACATCATTGCCGCGGCTGGCGAAGAGCTGCACCGCAGAATGCGCGCCAGCGGGGAGATTGCCGAGTCTTTCCCGAGCGTCTTGTCGAACGACTACGCCATGGCTTGTGTGTCGCCGTGCGTCGGCATGGTGTCCGGCCCCGGAATCGACGCCATGGTTCGCATCGACGCCATCCAGCGGACCTGCCAAGTCACGATCGCCAAGGTCGACGACTACAGTGCGACCTCAGTCTTCGGCAACGTGGACGATGGTGGATTTCCCAGCCAAGGCCTTCATCAGCGGATCCTCGAGATCATCGGAGTCCCGGCTCAATGAAGCTCCCCAATGCCGAGAAGCACGACACGCGCCTGTGGTACACGCGCAGCATCATCGAGTCGGCGATGAAGATTCACGGCCTTTCGCAGTCCGCTCTCGCCTCCCGCATCGGGATCAGTCGCCGCCGGCTGCAGTACCTTCTTGCTGGCGGCGCATCGCGCAAGGACGCCCATGGCAGCAGGTACATCACCAAGGTGGTGATCACCTACCCCGAGCAGTACGCCATCGAGGCACTGACGAAGAAATGAAAAAGGCCCGGAGATGTCCGGGCCTTCTTTTCATCTGCAGAACTCGCCGGTTGGCGAGATCAGATCTGCGAGTAACCGGCGTCGGCAGTCTTCTTGATCGAGCGCTTGGCGGCGGTCTTCTTGGCGGTCTTCTTCGCGGCAACCTTCTTGCCCTTGGCGGGGGCAGTCGGTGCGTCGGTTTTCGGCAGCTTGTTCTTCATCTTGAGGTCTCCTCCCCGTTGACTGAGGTGCGCGGCGTTACGGGGAAGTCCGCCGCGCACGAGTGGATCACTTCGCCAGCATGATCAGGCCGGGGACGCTGCTGTCGATCATGATGCGGATCGGATACTGGATCTCCTGCGCCTTGGACGCGGCCCAGTCGCCGATCATCGCCGGGTCGATCTTGACGGTGTGGCGGGCCGGGACATCGACAACGAAGGTCGGAAGCGACACACCAACCGCATCGACGACGCCCACCGTCGAGACGACGTCATCCTCGCCACCAATGGCGTAGATCGCCATCTCGCGATCGAACAGGATGAACTGCGAGGTCTCGGCGCCAGCGACATGGCCGACGATGTACGGCCCGAAGAAACTGGTCTTCGGTTCCGGCGCGCGGCCAGACTCATCGTTGGCGATCGAGGCCTCGACGGTGAAGAAGATCGTGACCTTGTCGCCGACGACGGACTTGGAGATGTCGACCTCAAATCCGTACACGGAGAACTGCCCGACGCCGTCCCAGATGATCTGCTTCGGGTTGCGGCTGTAGAGATTGCCGCCATCGACCTCGAACGAATCGTCGTGGGCCAGCGCGCGCGGCGCAGCGAAATCAGCGCCGTCGATCGACGCCGTGACGCGGATCTTCTCGTCGGCGTTGCCGATGCCTGCCGTCATGAGATGGGGGATCGAGCGGCGGCCATCATCGCCATCGAGCTGGAACAGGGAGACGGGCTTGAAGCCGAAGACTCCGGGGGTTTTGAACGTCAGCATGGGTGACTCCTCCTTTGGGAGCTGTGACGTTAGCAGCGAGCTACCCGCCTGTCCACTACTCGATGACGTGCAGGCAGGGCTCTTGGGTCCAGACGCTGATCCCGGCGGCATCGAGCGCCGCAGAGGAGTCGCCGACAGAGAGGCCCGAAGAATCGACCGGGACTGCACCAACGCCCGCAGACGAAACATCCGCGCCGAATGCGGCGATCGTCGTGCACGGCTCGAAGGGATTCGGATTGCCGCGAGCGATGCCTGCCTGAAGGATCGCCGACAGCCAGAGGCTGACGCCGGCCGGGGCCGCATCACTGCTGCCGGACGCGCCGCCAGAGATCAGGATCGTGGCAATGGTCAGGTCGACGCCGGGCCTTGCCGCCGAGGCGCTTGCCGCCCCGGCGGAGAGCTGAAGCGTTGCGCCAACGGCAGCGCCTGCCGCGACAGGGTTGCGCACGCCCGCCGCGGCGCCGGCGGATAGCGCGAGGCCAGCGCCGAGGGATGCCGCCGCGCCGGTGCCGCTCGTCTGGCCAGAGGCGGCGCCAGTCGAAAGAGACAGGGCCGCGGCAAGGGCGCGACCCGGAGCAGCCCCGTCCGCCTGCACACCGGCGCCGCCAGCAGCCAGAGACAGCCCGGCCGAGAGGGCGGCGCCTGCGGCGGTCGGGCTGCGGGTCGCCGCCGGCGCGCCAGCAGCCAGTACCAAGCCGGCGGCAAGGGCGGCGCCACCAGCGCTCTGACTGCGCGTGCCTGTCGCCGCACCAGCCCCAAGGGCGAGGGCGACCGACAGGCTTGCGGCGCCAGCAGCGCCACTCTGGCCGGCTGCAGCAGCGCCAGCGGACAGGGCGAGGGCGGCCGACAGGGCGACACCTGCCGCGCTCGGGCTGCGGATGCCCGTGGCCACGCCGGCGGAGAGCGCCAGCGAGGCGGCCAGCGGCGCCCCTGCCGCCGAGCCATTCGACCGGCCTGCTGCAGCGCCGGGGGTGAGTGAAAGCGTCGCCGCAAGGGCCGCGCCGCCTTGGCTAGGGCTCTGCGTGCCGCTGGCGGCGCCGGGCGCCAGCGAGGCGACGAAGGACAGGCTCACGCCATTGGCTGAAGACGTTGACCCGCCGGACGCCGCGCCCTCAGCG
>JBOFQO010000027.1:0-3015 GCA_051660925.1 Silanimonas sp.
GGGCGTGGCCCCGTGGCCGGCCTCGATCACGGCACCCGCGGGCCCTACAGCCTGGAGATGATCGAGGCCGACCTTGTGCCGTTTGACTACAACGACGAGTCGCGCGGCATTGTGCAAGGCATCGAGCGCAACGAATGGGGCCGTGTGCGCGCCGTGTGGGTGTATCGCCGCCACCCCGGCGAGCGGTTTCAACTGCCCACGCCCGGCGATCTCAAGCGCATTCCCATGGATCGCATGATCCACGTCGCCGAGCTGGGCCGCATCGGCCAGTTGCGCGGCATCACCCGCTACGCTTCTGTCATCAACCGCATCGAAGACATCAAGGACTACGAAGAATCCGAGCGCGTGGCAGCCAAGATCGCCGCCATGCTCACCGCCTACGTCAAGCGGGCAGCGCCCGTTGACGAAGGCTACACCGGACCGCCAACCGGCCCTGATGGCCAGCCCATCCAACGCGAGATCACCCTTGGCGCCGGCACCGTGGTCGACACCCTGGGCATCGGCGAAGAAATCGGCCTCATCGACACCAGCCGCCCCAACGTCAACCTCGTGCACTTTCGCAATGGGCAGCTGCGCGCCTTTGCCGCCGGCATGGGCGCCAGCTACAGCAGCATCAGCCGCAACTACGAAGGCACCTACAGCGCCCAGCGCCAAGAGCTGGTCGAGAGCTTCGTGCACTACGCCGCCGCCACCGACGATTTTGTCGGCAAGCTCGTGCGGCCCGTCACCGAGAACTTCATCACCACCGCCCACCTGTCCGGCGTGGTCAAAAAGCCCGCCGATCTCAGGCCCGGCACCGAGTTCGATGTCCAATACCTCGCGCCGTCGATGCCCTGGATCGACCCCGCCAAAGAAGCCAACGCTTGGCTAGCCCTGTGCAAAGCCGGCTTTGCCAGCGAGGTCGAGGTCATTCGCAAGCGCGGCCAGCGCCCCGAGGCTTTGCTCGAACAGGTGGCCTCGTGGCGCCAAAAGTGCGCCGACAAAGGCCTCGTGTTCGACAGCAACGCAGGCCTGCAGCTCTTGCTCAAAGACCAGATCGCCGACGACGATGCAACGCCGGATGACCGTGCCCAAGCCAGCGCCATGCTGGCCGCCATGCAGCAAGGCGTGCTGGCCCTGAGCCAGCGCGAAGGCGTCAAGCTCGAAGTCATCAACACGCCGCAGCCTGCGGCAGCCGCGCCGCACGCCGTGCGCGAAGACATCGTGCGCGACCCACAAACCGGCCGCATTGTCAGCGTCACCCGCACCCGCTTGCCCGAGCCGGCGCCCACCGTCACACCCACCGAGGCCACCGCGTAAGCCGGCCAGTAACCCCACACAAGGAACCCACCATGCTCACCACCGCCGCCCGCAACGCCATGCTCGATGGTTTCAACGGCACCCACCTGTCGCTGCACTCGGCCTACAGCGCCACCGGCCTGAACGAGCTCACCGGCGGCACGCCAGCTTACGCCCGTCGCCCCGTCACCTACGCCGCCGCGGCGGCTGAAGCCAAAGCCGCCAGCAACCAACCGTTGTTCGATGTGCCCGCGGCGGCGGTTGTGCGCTTCATCGGGCGTTGGACGGCCATCACCGGCGGCATCTTCCTGGGCATGACGGCGGCTGGCGGCGCCGAAAAGCAATTCAGCGTCGACCCCGCCACCGAGCTCATCAAGTCGCCCGCCCACGGCTTTCTCAACGACCAGCGCGTTGTCTTCTACGGCGGTCTCGCGCCCACCGGCCTCACCGAAGGCACCAGCTACTTCGTCATCACCGCCACCACCGACACGTTTGCCGTGTCGCTCACCCAAGGTGGTGCGGCCATCAACATCACGGGCGACGGCGCAGCCCGCTGCAAAGTGGCCCGCATCGTCGAAGAAACGTTTGGCGGCCAAGGCACCTACGAGGTCAACCCCGAGATCCTGCGCCTCGACATCTGATCGCTCGCCATGAAACTGCTCACCGCAGCCGCGCACGCGTTTCGCGTCACGCGCACCACGGCGGCCGACATCCGGGTTACGGGCTCGTATGTCGACAGCCCCATCCCGCTGGCCAGCACGTCGAGCTACACGCCCACCATGCTCACGCCGCTGGCGTTCACGTCGGCGGCCACCGACACGGTGCTCACCGGTGCAGCGGCCACGGCGCGCAACGTCAAAGACCTCACTTTCGCCAACGAAAACGCCAGCCTGAGCAACCTCATCACTGTTGAGCGCGGCGACGGCACCACCTGGGTCGACGAGTGGAAAGGCCTGCTCTTGGCAGGCGAGCGCGTGCAGCTCGATGAAAACGGAACCTGGACCCTCTACAGCGCCGACGGCATTGCCAAGTTGCCCGCGCAACCTGCTGACGTGCAATCCTTCAGCGCCGCCGGGTCGTTCACCTGGACCAAGCCTACGTCCTTCACGCCACGAGTGGTCATCGTCGAGATGGTCGGCGCTGGTGGCGGTGGCGGCGCCGGCGCCTCGTTGGCCACTGCGGTCATCGCCAAAGGCGGCGGTGGTGGTGGCGGTGGCGCTGCCGCGCGCGGCGTGTTCCGGGCCGACGAATTGGGCGGTACCGAGTCGGTCGTCATCGGCACCGGCGGCACGGCCGGCGTGCCGGGTGCCGCGGGTGCGGCGGGCGGAAACGGCGGCATTGGCGGCAACACCTTGTTCGGCGCCGTGCTCACCGCATTTGGCGGTGGCGGCGGCGCTGGTGGTGCCATTTCAAACGCCGTCACTGGCGGTGGCGGCGGCGGTGGTGCTGGCAGTGCCGGCGGCGTGGGCTCCACGTCTGGTGGCGCAGGTGGTTTGCCCACGGCGGCCACCAACGGCGCCGGCGGCCAAGGCGTCACCGGCGCCGTGGCCACCGGTACCTCGGCCAACGCCCAGTGGGGTGGCGCCGGTGGCGCGGGCATCAACGCCACGCCCACGGCTGGCGCGGTGGGCGGCTCTTCTTTGCGCGGCGGTGGTGGCGGTGGCGCAGGCGGCTCGCACAGTGCCACACCGGCCATCGTGGCCGGCGGTGCGGGCGGGCGCTCGGGCATCTACGTGG
>JBOFQO010000028.1:0-3569 GCA_051660925.1 Silanimonas sp.
CGTCGCCAGCGTCGGGTCGACCACCGTCTTCCGGTCGACCAACAGCTTGATGAAGTCCTGGACCGGCGCGCCGTCGAAATCGATCTCGGCGGTGCGCGCGGCGGGGAGGTAGAAGCGCTCCAGCGTCCGCGTGTCGGTCTTGTCGTTGACGAGGAAGTTCAGCAGCACCTGGTTGACGTGGTTCAGCTCGTCGAAGCCGTATTCGACCACGGTGCGGGCGCGCAGGAAGGCCGGCACGTGGCCGCTGACGCGCAGGCCGCGCGAGTGCGCGTAGGCCACCGTCTCGCGCAGGTGCTGGCGCGGGAAGCTGTTGTAGACCTTGATCTGCGGGTAGCCGTGCGCGGCGTACCAGTCGACCGCCGACTTCGCTTCCTCCAGGGTGCTGACGACAAAGCCATTGCGTGCCGAGAAGGGGCTCTCGCCCTCGAGGAAGCCGGCCGGAACGACCTGCGGCCCAAACACGGCGCCGCGCGCGGTCTCGTCGATGATGCGCTGCAGCGTTGTCTTGTCGTTGCCCATGTCGCGCACCGTGGTAACGCCAGCGGCGAGGTTGAGCCCGCCTTCCCAGCGGCCGACGTGGCCGTGCATGTCGAACAGGCCCGGCAGCAGCGCGCGCCCGCCGGCATCGAGCGAACGCGCCGCGCCGCGGCCGTCGCTCCCCGAAGGCAGCACCGCCGCGATGCGTCCGCGCAGCACGTAGACGTCGCTCAGCGCCGTCGCAAGCTCAGCCTTCTGACTGTCGAACACCCGCGCGTTGCGGATCACCGACAAGCCGGGCATCGGCGTCGCGAGGCGCTGGTTCATCCCGGAAAGGATTTCAGCCTCGGCGGTCTGCTGCAGGTCGGCGAGCTTCTTCTCCTCGTCCTGATAGCCCTCAGGCAGCGCCGCCAGGTAGCCCGGCACCACGAAGCCGAAGAACGTCGGCGTGGGATCGGTGGTCACCCAGCCGAACGACGGCGTCAGGCCCAGACCGGTCTGCGCGATCAGCGCGACCTCTTGGCGCGACGCCCCCTCGCCCACCGTGGTCCTCGTGACTTCGCGCTGCGTCATCCGGCCCGACGGCAGCAGTTCGAGCGCATTGCCGCGCCGCGCCGCGGCCCGGAACATCACATCGGCGGCGGCCACGCTGCCGTTGAACGGTACGTAGAGGCGACCTTCCGGCGACGCGCTTTCGCCCTGCTCGGTGCTGCTTTGCCACGTCGCCTTGCCGCTCTCGACGGCGAAACGCTCGTCGACCTTCGACCCGAAAGTCGTGGCGCCCGTGGCCCGATAGCTGACGTAGCTGCCGTCCTCAGCGAGGCGGAACACCTCGTCGATCTCCGGGCCTCGCCCGTTGTCCTTGAAAATGAAGCGGCCGCGGCACTCGCCGGCCGCGTCGCATTGCAGCGTCTGTTCGCCGGCGACCTTGCCGTTGTCGACCGTGATGACCCAGCGCCGCGACGCCGGTCCATCGGCCGCCCAGACCGTGGTTGCCGTCGCCATCGCCAGCACCAGTCCTGCCGCCGCACACGCCGCCCTCTTCGCCATCGTCGCTCTCCCCGGAAGAAGCGCCGATGCTGCGCCCCGCCGTGGTGGCCCGCAAGCGGCTGCGCTAGGCTTCGAACACCCCAAACGAGGTGCTTCGCGATGATCGGTTACGCCACCCTCGGAACGCGCGACATCCACCGCGCCGTCGCCTTCTTTGACGCACTCCTCGTGCTGATGGACGCCAAGGTGTTCATGGAGGAGCCCGGCAAGTTCAAGGCCTGGGAAGGCAAGGATGGCGGCACCGGCTTTGGCGTGCTGTACCCCTTCGACGGCCAGCCTGCGACGGTCGGTAACGGCAGCATGCTGGCCCTGGCATGCCGCGACCCGGCCCACGTCGCCGCGGTGCACGCCAAGGCGCTGGCCCTCGGCGGCAGCGACGAAGGCGCCCCCGGGCCGCGCGGCGGCGGCTTCTACGCGGCCTATTTCCGCGATCTCGACGGGAACAAGTTCAACGCCTTCTGCATGGCGCCGGAGTAATCCGCCGGAAGAGGGGCGGCGTCGCGGCAAGCCTCAGGCGTCGAGCTCGCTCCAGCGCGCGAAAGCCGCATCCAGCTCGGCCTGCACGGCCGTCATCCGGGCGTGGTGCGCCGCCTGAGATGCGCTGTCCTTTGCGTAGAACCCCGGCGCCGACAGCGCGGCGGTGAGTGCCGCCATCTCGTTTTCCAGCGCGTCGATGCGGCCGGGCAGCGCCTCGAGCTCCCGCTGTTCCTTGAAGCCGAGCTTGCGCTTGGCGACGGCGGGAGCGCTGTTCATGGCCGCTGGGGACGTCGCGTTCGCACCCGTCGTCGAGGCGGGCACCACCGGCTTCGCCACAGCGCCGGCCGTCGCACTCACGCTGGCGGCCGGGCGCTGCCGCAGCCAATCGGTGTAGCCACCGACGTAATCGCCGACGCAGCCCTCGCCTTCCATCACCAGGGTTGAGGTCGCCACCGCGTCGATGAAGTCGCGGTCGTGGCTGACCAGCAGGAGGGTACCGGGGTAGTCGCCGAGCAGTTCCTCAAGCAGTTCGAGGGTTTCCACATCGAGGTCGTTGGTGGGTTCGTCCATCACCAGCAGGTTCGAGGGCTGAGCGAACAAACGTGCGAGCAGAAGTCGATTGCGTTCGCCGCCGCTGAGCTTGTGGATCGGCGCTCGCGCACGCTCGGGCGTGAACAGGAAGTCCTGCAGGTAGCCCATCACGTGCTTGCGCGTGCCGCCCACCTCGACGAATTCCGCGCCCTGCGAAACGTTGTCGAGCGCGTTCCAGTCCTCGCGCAGCGCCATCCGGTATTGGTCGAAGTAGGCCACCTGCAGCCCGGTGCCCTGCTTCACTTCGCCGGCATTGGGCGCGAGTTCGCCGAGCAGCAGCTTGATCAGCGTGGTCTTGCCGCTGCCGTTCGGGCCGATCAGGCCGATGCGGTCGCCGCGCATCACCGTCAGGTCGAGGTCGCGCACCAGCACCTTGTCGCCGTGCGCGAAGCCCAGGCCCTTGGTCTCGATGACCTTGCGCCCACTCTGCTGCCCTTCCGCCAGCGCCATCCGCACGTTGCCGGTCTTGTCGCGGCGCTCCATGCGCTCGCGGCGCATGGCTTCGAGCCGCCGCACGCGGCCCTCGTCGCGGGTGCGGCGGGCCTTGATGCCCTGGCGGATCCAGACTTCCTCCTGGGCAAGCAGCTTGTCGAACTTGGCGTTCTCCTGCGCTTCCGCATGCGCGCGCTCCTCCTGTCGGCGCAGGTAGTTCGCCCAGTCGCCGGGCCAACTGGAGAGCGAGCCGCGGTCGATCTCAAGGATCCGCGTGGCCAGTGCCTTCAAGAAGCGCCGATCGTGGGTGACGAAGACGATGGAGCCCTTCCACTCCAGCAGCGCGGCTTCCAGCGCTTCGATGGCGGCGATGTCGAGGTGGTTGGTGGGCTCGTCGAGTAGCAGGATCTGCGGCTCGGCGACGAAGGCCCGCGCCAGAAGCACGCGGCGCTTCAGGCCACCGGACTGCGCCGAGAACGGCAGCTCGCCGTCGAGGCCGAGCTTGGTCAGGGTCGATTCGACCTTGGCCTCGAGCCGCCACC
>JBOFQO010000029.1:0-1778 GCA_051660925.1 Silanimonas sp.
CGAGCGCTACCTGCCCGCCCTGCTCGAACGCGTGCAGTGCCTGCTCGACCGCCACGCGCTGCGCGAGGCCGACATCCACCTGCGCATCAGCGGCTGCCCGAACGGCTGCTCGCGGCCGTTTCTCGGGGAAATCGCGCTGGTCGGCAAGGCGCCCGGCCGCTACAACCTGATGCTCGGCGCCGACCACCGCGGCGCGCGGCTGAACGCGCTGTACCGCGAGAACGTCGACGAGGCGCAGATCCTCGCCGCCCTCGAACCGCTGGTCGCGAACTACGCGACGCAGCGCGGCGACGGCGAACGCTTTGGCGATTTCCTCGTGCGCAGCGGCGTCGTCGCGCCGAAGCCGGGCCCGATTCCGCTGGTGCTGGCGTGAGCGCGGACGGCACGCCGTCGCCCTTCGCCCAGCCGCGCGCGGAGGCCGCTGCGCCTGACGCGAGCCCGCGTGCCCCGACGACGATCGCCGACGCCTGGGCCGACGACGCCGCGCTCGACGCGCTCAACGCCTGGCTCGAAGCCCTCGACGCCGACGCGCGGCTCGCCTGGGCGCTGGCGAACGCGCCGGGCCGCGCGGTGCTGTCGACCAGCTTCGGCGCGCAGTCCGCCGCGGCGCTGCACCTCGTCAGCCGCCATGCGCCGCAGCTCCCTGTGGTGCTCGTCGACACCGGCTACCTGTTCCCCGAGACCTACCGCTTCGCCGACGAACTCACGGCCCGGCTGCGGCTCAACCTGCACGTCGCGCGCGCGGCCGACTCGCCAGCGTGGTTCGAAGCGCGGCACGGCCGGCTCTGGGAACAGGGCCTCGACGGCATCGAGCGCTACAACGCGCTTCGCAAGGTTGCGCCGATGCAGGATGCGCTTGACGCGCTCGGCGCGACGCTGTGGATCGCCGGCCTGCGCCGCAGCCAGTCGGGCACGCGCGAGCATCGCCGCGTGCTGGAGCGCGCCGGCACGCGCTGGAAGCTGCACCCGATCGTCGACTGGAGCGACCAGGACGTCGGCACCTACCTCAAGGCCCACGCCCTGCCTTACCACCCGCTGTGGGAGCAGGGCTACGTGTCGATCGGCGATGTCCACACCACGCGGCCGCTGTCGGCGGACGTCGACGCCGAGGCCACGCGCTTCTTCGGGCTGAAGCGCGAGTGCGGGCTGCACGAGCCCGCACCTGCGTCGACCATCGGCTGATCAGTCCAATGCGCAGCCCTGCAGCCCGCCGAGCGGGATCACCGCGTCGGTCGCCGCCCACGTCCCGGTCGTGCCGTTCGTGTAAGTGGCTTCGACGGTGATCCGCGAAAGCTGGCCATTCGTGAACTCACGGCGCAACACGCCGACGTTGCTGCGCTCCGGATTGCCCGGCCGCGCGCAAAGGGGGCAGAAGCCGCGCAATTGCTGCAGGGGCACGGTGTCGTTCGCCGCACCGACGCCGGCGCGCTCGGCCAACAGGAAGCGCGGCTCGCCGCGCGGCGAATACGCGAACACGGCGTGGAACTCGTAGTTCGGGAACAGCTGCACGCTGTAGCCGCTGCCGGCGCTCGCCGGATCGAACCAGTGCGCGCTCGCGTCGACCTGCTGGCCACCGATGGAGGGGCAACCGCGGCCAAACCCAGCGAACGGCTCGGAGCCCGTCTGCCCGTCAAGTGTCCAAGTCCAGGTGAAGGCATCGGCG
This sequence comes from Silanimonas sp., assembly GCA_051660925.1. GTDB lineage: Bacteria > Pseudomonadota > Gammaproteobacteria > Xanthomonadales > Xanthomonadaceae > Silanimonas. The sequence goes on from JBOFQO010000029.1 coordinate 1,664, forward strand.
CCGGTCGGCGTGGCCATCGCCTCGCCCACCGCAGTGAGCGTGTTGGCGCTGCCGTTCCAGGCGCTCCGGAACATCGTGCCGCGCCACACACCGCTGGCGCCCGGGCGCGGACCCT
>JBOFQO010000030.1:0-8995 GCA_051660925.1 Silanimonas sp.
CGGCAAAGCCATGCGCGCGGCCATGTCGGCGTCGGCGCCTTCGGCATTCGATGCTTCGCCGTGCACGTCCACCCAGCGTGCGTAAAGCCGCTGCCGCGCGGCCTGCAGGCCCGGCCCCAGCGTCGTAACGCCGCGCGCATCGACGACGAAACGCCCGCGCGGGTTCGGCGCCTGCGGCATCACCGCCAGCGCCAGCGCTTCCGGCAGCGAGAGATCGGTCGCCGATTTGTCGAAGTAGATCCGCGAGGCCGCGCCGACACCTTCGACATTGCCGCCATAGGGCGCGAGGTTGAGGTAGGCCTCAAGGATGGCGTCTTTCGAATACATCGCTTCGAGCTGCAGCGCGCGCGCGATCTGCACGAGCTTGCCCGGCACGTCGCGGGTCTCCAACCGCCAGCGCAGCCGCGCGAGCTGCATGGTGATCGTCGAGCCGCCGATGCGCGGGCCGCCGGCGTAGGTGCTGCCCGCCGCACGCGCGAGGGCCACCGGGTTGACGCCTGGATGCCAGCGGAAATGCCGATCCTCGTGCAGCAGCACAGCATCGACGAGGGTCGGCGAGATCGCGTCGAGTGGCAGCCATTGGCGATAGCGTTCGTCAGCGGCGAGCGTCAGGCGCAGCAGGCGGCCGTCGGCGTCGAGCACGGCGGTCGAGACTGGCACGCCGGCAGAGAGAGGCGGTTTCGGCAGCCAACGCACCGTGATCACGGCCGCGACGACGAGCGCCGCCGCGAGCGCGAGACGCCGCAGCGCGTTCACGCCAAACACCTTCCGGCCTCGAAGCCATGGCGCGCGCGATCCCTTCACGACGACGCGCGCCCGATGCCCGGCGAACCGACGCTCAGCGCGCCGGTTCGGTGACGACGATCGTGCCGGCCGGGCCGCCGCGCGCGATCACACCGTTGCGGTACATGTGCTCGGCGAAGATCGGCGGCACCTGGAAGCTGCCGGTCGCCGTCGCGCGGATGCGGTAGCGGAACTCGCGCATCTCGTTCGACACGCTGCCGTACAGCACGAGGCGGTCCTCGCGGATCTCCTCGTGTTCGGGCACGAAGGTCGATTCCGGCAGCGCCAGCACCGGGCGCTGCGGCTCAGCCGCGCCTTCCGCCTCGCCGTCGCCGATCGCTTCGCCGCTTTCATCGTCGTAGCCGTCGCCGTCGGTGTCTCTCGAGCTCGCGTCCTCCGAGTCCTCACCGCCCTCGGCCGGTGTCGGCGCCGTCAGCACGGTTTCGAAACCGCCCGGCAGCAGGTCGAGCATCGCGATGTGGTTCCAACCGCTGCCGCGCACACGCAGGCGCACGGTGAGCGCCTTGCCCTGCTCCACCGTCGTCGTCGGCTTGCCGGCGTCGTCGAGGAAATCGCGCTGCACCTCGAGGCCGCGGTCCTGCACGGCAGCCGGCGGCGCGCGGTCGAAGCCCTGCTCGGTGCGCGCCACCCACACGGTCTGGCCGGCCTCGGGCATCACCATCAGGCGCGTCGCGTCGGCGCGGAACGGTCCGGCCAGCACGCCGTCCTTCGCTTCACCGAACGCCGCCTTGCCACCGCGCCACTCCTGTTCGAAGCGCACCGGCGCCGCGGCGTCGCCGCCCACCGCATCGAGCGCCAGCACCGCGAGCGCGCTGTTGAGGCTGTTCAGGCCCTGCTCGTTCACCGACCCGAGCAGTCGGCCGGTCGCTTCCGCGCTGATCAGTCGGCGTTGCTCAGGGAAGTGCTTGCCAAGCAGGTACAGGCGCCAGGCCTGCGCGCCGAACGGGTCGTAGTAGTCGCCGTAGGCCCATTGCGCGTAAAGCGCTTCGCGTTCGGCGGCGCTGAGCTGCGACCACGATTTCGGCGTCTCGTTGGCACGCTCGCGGTGGCGACGCGCCAGCGGCGCGGCGGCCGCGGTCTGCTGCAGTCCGGCGTAGCTCGCCGCGACCAGCAGGCCGGCGAGATCCTCGCGCCAAGCCTTCGGTTGGTCGCGTTCCAGCTGTTCCACCAGCGCCGCCAAGGCGTTGCCGGCCGCCTCGCCCTGCCGCACCTGCAGGTAGACGGCCAGCGCTCGGGCACGCAGACCCGCCATGTCGTTGCGGCTCGCATCCAGCGCCGCCTGAGCCAGCCACTGGTTGGCGCGCTCGAGAAGGTCGCCCGGCACCCGTTCGCCGCGCTCGCGCGCTTCCACCAGCACCAGCACCGCATAGGCCGACACCAGCGGATCGACGTCGGGGCTGGCCGTCCAGGTGCCGAAGCCGCCGTCGCCGTTCTGCCGCGCGCGCAACGTGTTGAACAAGCCGGACAGATCGCCGTCGCCATTCGCGCGACCGAAGGCCGGATGCGAGCGCAGCACCAGGCCCGGCAGCGCCTTGCTGGCCAGCTGCTCGGTGCAGCTGTAGCGGTAGTCGCCAAGCCAGGTTTCAAGGCCCGTCAGCGCGACCAGCGGCGAGGTCGACGCCGCCAGCCTGCGCTGCGCTCGCTCGTCGTACATCGAACGCAGGTCGGTGATCGCGACGTTGCGCGAGGCCTGCTGCACGCTGACGGTGGTCAACGACGGCTGCAGCGGCCGCACCGAGACGTCGACGCGACGCTGCGCGGCGAAGCGCCCGCTACTCGCCCGCAGCGTGATCGGCACGGCGCCGAGCGCCTGCGCGGCCTTCAGGCGCAGGTTCACCACGGTCTCGTCGCCCGGTGCCAGCGTGAGTGGCGCCGGCGCCTCGCCCACCAGCGACAGCGATGTCGGCAGCGTCAGCTGGAGCGCGACCTGCGCTGGCTGCGTCGCGCCTTCGATGGTGTTGGCCACACCCACCGGCACCACGAACTCGTCGCCCGGCGCGACGTGCGTCGGCACGGTCGGCGTCAGCACGAAGTCGCCGCGGATGGTCGCCTTACCCTCGCGGAACCCGACGCGCTCCGACGTCACCGCCACGGCCACGAGGCGCAGCTCACCATTGAAGTGGTCGGGCGGTGTGAACGAGAACGTCTTGGCGCCGTCGATATCGACCACGCCCGACCACCACACGGCCGGCTTTTCGCCCTTGCGCTTGAACGGGTTGAGGTGCCGCGCGCCGGCGCCCTCGCCGTCGCCGCCGGGTGCGGCATCGGCGAAGCGCGCGAATTCCGGCAGCAGCAGATCGAGGATCTGCGCGCTGTCGACCTGGTGCATGCGCTTGGCGAAGAACGCATCAAGCGGATCCTCGACGCGATAACCGGCCACTTGCAGGATGCCTTCGTCCACCGCAAACACTGCGACGCGCGCCGGGCCACCGGCATCAACCGTGATGCCGAGCGGCTGACCTGGACGCGACCGCGTCGGCGCCGTCATCGAAAGCGGCAGCTGCCGCGGCGCGCGGTCGATCGCGAACGGCGCGACACCCCAGGACAGCGGGCTCAGGTGGATCTCCTCACTCGACGGATCACGCAGCAGCGTCACGGATACGTACGCGTTGCCCTCCAGCCCCTCGGGCACGCGGATGCGTTGCACGGTGCTGGTGGTGTCGACCTTGAACCACGACTGCGCGTAGACCTTGTCGCGCTCGATGGTGATGAGCCCGGCACCGGCGTACGGGCCGCGGATCGAGACCTCGATCTCCTCGCCGGCCGCATAGCTCGGCTTGCTCAGGGACAGCTGCAGCTCCGCATTGCGCTCCAGCGAGCGGCTGAGGTTCGCGTCACCCACCACCGTCCAGGCCTGCGAGTTCAGTACGCGGCCGTCGCGGTCTTGCACTTCGAGGATGAAGTCACCCGGCGTGGCCGTGTCGAGCGCCAGCGTTTGCGCGCTGGCCTTCGCCGGCAGCGCGGCGCGCGATTTCTCCTCGCGGCGCTCGCGCGAAACGAAGCGGAACAGCCCGTCATCGCCTCGGGTCAGCACCGACACCATGCGCTTCTCGATGCGCACGGCCTGCAAGCCCTCGACGGCCAAGGGCGCGCCGTCCGGCCCGATCACCAGCGCCTCTGCCGAAGCGCGCGAGCCGCGGTTGACGTAGCCCAGCGAATCCGCGGCCTTGATGCCGACGAGATAGGGCTGGTCGGACACCAGCGCGCGCAGCGTCGAGGCGACACCGCGGCCGCTGCCGGGTTCATACGCGCGCACGAGCAGGTCGAGGCGATAGCTCGCGCGCTCGTACTGCTCGAGGCCGAGCGCGAACTCGGCGCGGCCTTCGGCATTGGTCTGGCCGTCTTCGAGTTCCTGCTGCACACCCTCGCGGGCCTGCTGCGGGTCGCTGAAGCGGAAGCCCGGATGCTGCGCGAACTCCGGCACGCTCGGCGTCAGGCGCAGCTGCGCGGTGACGCGACGGTCCTGCGCTTTCGTGCCGAACAGGTTCTCGACGTCGACCAGCGCCTTCAGGCCCTCCGGCCGCACCCAGCCGCGTTCGGCGGCGGTGGACAGCGTGGTCTTGACCCGCAGCGTATCGGGCTGGAACTCGCGCACCTGCACCGTCGTGCTGCCGACCATGCGGCGGTCGTAGTCGTTCTTGCCCTTGAGATACAGCTGCGCCATCCAAGTGCCGGAGGGCGCGCTCTCGCCCGGTGTGAAATCGAAGCCCTCGAAACCCGCCGCCCCGAAGCGGATCGTCTCGCGGCGCGCGAGGTTGCCGGTCGGGTCGAGGATGTCGAGTTCCAGCGGCGCGCCGACCGGCGTCTTCGCCCACTCCTGCGCGCGCAGGATCAGACCCAGGTGCACGGTCTCCCCGGGACGGTACAGGCCGCGGTCCGAGAACAGCACGGCCTTGAGCGCGCCCGGGTCGACATTGTTGATCTCGCCACCGACGTCGAAGCGCGAGGTATCAAGGCGCCGCGACCAGTCGCCCAAGGGCAAGAAGCTCATGTCCTCGCCGCTGGTCACGCGCAGCAGCACCGGCGTGCGTTCACGCACGAAAGGATCGAAGCTCGGCAGCGACGCCACGCCCTCGCCATCGGTGTTCGCGGCGGCCACCACTTGGCCGTTGCGGCCGACCACCGACACCAGCGCGCCCGGCACCGGCGTGCCGTTCGACAGGCTCTGCACGAACACCTTGCGTCGGCCGTCAAGCTCAGTCTTCGCGAGCACGCCAAGATCGGTGAGCACGACGAGACGCGAGTCGGTCTGCTGGCCGGCGTTGCGATCAAGGCGCTCGCGCGTCGACAGCGCGGCCTCGTCGCTGCTCATCGAGCGCAGCGAGAGCAGGAACACGCCGCGTTCGTTGGCGTTGAAGTAGGTGCCGAGGTCGACGCCGCGGTAGTTCGCCTTCGCCGGGTCGTCGGTCGGGATGGCGAGCGTTTCCTCGAAGCGCTCGACCAGCAGGTCTTCGTCGACGCGCCACAGCGACGGGTTCTGCAGCTGGCCGTCGTTGGTCGCGACCAGCACCTGCAGCTGCTCGGGCAGCACGCGGCCGATCTCCAACCGCACATCCGGTGTGTTGCGCGCGACCAAGCTCACGCGCCGTTCGCCGCGCAGCGACAGCAGCGCGCCCTCGCCGACGAAGCGCAGCAGCTTCGGGTACTCGGGCACCACCAGCAGGCGGCGCTGCGGCTGGCCGAGCAGGAAGCCGCCGAAGCTCTGCAGGCCCTTTGGCACTTCGAGCCACAGGCGACGGCCAGGCGGTGCCTCGAAGCGCAGGGTGTGCGTCTCGACCCACTCGCGCTCGCCGGGCAGCAACTCGAAGCGCAACGGCGTGGCGGCCTTCAGTGCCGCGGCATCGACCTCGCCTTCTGACCACGGGTAAGGCACCCGCTGCTGATACTCGCTGTCCGGGTCGGCCTTGCGCGCCGGGCTCGGCACGAAGCGCTCCGGCAGCAGCCACAGCTTGACCTGCGACGCGATGTCGCGGTCCTTCAGCGTATCGTTGAAGGACAGCACGACAAGCTGCTTGGGCTCGCCGTCTGCGTCATCAACGACGGTGGCCTCGACGCTGTCCAGCGCGACCGAATACAGCGAGGGCATCGCGACGGTGCTCTCGGCCGCGACGGCGCGACCCGGGCCGTCGAGGCGACTCTTCGCCCCCTGGGCCAGCGTCAGCACAACGCGGCCGCCATTCTCAGGCACGGTCAGCGGTGCCGTCTGCACCCAGGCCTTCAGGCCCAGTTCGTCGAAACGCACCTCGAATTCGGGCGCAGCAAGCTTTCGTTCCGCGCCGTCCTGCGCCGCGGTGGCGAGCAGCCCACGGAAGGATTCGGCATCGACCGGATGCGAGAACAGCAGCGCCCACACCGCACGCTTCAGCCCGGCGGTTTCCGGGTCCTGGTAGAACTCGGCGCTGTCGATGGTCGCGGTGAACGCCGCGGTGTCGAACTCAAAGCGCGTCTCGGCCAGCACCTTGCCCGGGGCAAGCGCTTTCTCCGCATCAACGGTGACCTCGAAGCCCTGCCCCACCGGCCAATCCTCGGCCGGAGTGAACATCAGCGTTGACTCGTCCTCGAAGGCCCAGCGCCCGGCGATCGCGGGCTTCAGCGTCACGCCCTCGACCGCCGCGGCCGCACCTTCCTCCGCACCCACGGTTTCAAGCGTCGCCACCGGTGCGGAAAAGCGCAGCCGCAGCGGCACGACGGCGATCGGCGTTTCCACGTAGTTGGTGACGCCTGGCGCTTCGACGGCAACGGTGATCGCATCGGGCGGCGGCGGCACCTCGCGGGTGAACCACCATGTCGCCAGCGCGATCAGCGCGAGCGCCAGCAGCGGCAGGCCGATGCGCGAGCCCGGCTTCGCCCGCAACCAACCCGCGGCGCGTCCGATCCACGCCGGCGGCTGCCAGGCACCGAACACACGGTTGGACCACGAAGGGGAAGTCGATTCGTCCGTGACGCTCATGGGGGGCTCGCGCGGGGCAGGCGCGGCGGGGTGCCGCGCGTTCACCGCATCATAACGAGCACGCCCCCGCTCGCTGGCGGCGATGGTGTCGCCGGATGACAAAGCGCGGGCAGCCCCGGCCCGCGCGCGGGCACCCGCTAGAACCGCCCCGCCTGATAGTCGGCGATGGCCTCGCGGATCTCGTCCGCCGTATTCATCACGAAGGGGCCGTGCCAGGCCACGGGCTCGCGCAGCGGCTGCCCGGCCACGACGATCAGCCGCGCGCCCTCCGGCCCAGCCTGCAACGTGACGTGGTCGCCGTCGGACAGCACGGCCAGCTGGCCGACCGCGACGCGCGTATCGCCGCCGCTGGCCGGCAGACGCAGCGCGCCACCGAACACGTGCACAAAGCCCTGATGGCCGGTCGGGATCGGCAGCGTCAGCCGCGCGTCCGGGGCCAGGGCCACATCGACGAACAGCGGCTGCGTCGCCTCGGCCTGCACCGGGCCCACGACGCCCGCCACCGCGCCGGCGATCAGCTTCACCGAAGCCACCGCGCCCGGCGCCGTCAGCGCCGGCGCCTCAAGCGCGGATTCGCGCACGAGCACGCGGCCCTGCGTATCGAGCTGCAGCACCGGCAGGCGCTCGGGCCCGATGTCCTGGTAGCGCGGCGCGCGCATCTTGTCCCGCGCCGGCAGGTTCACCCACAGTTGGAAGCCGCGCATCTCACCGTCCACTTGCTCCGGCATCTCCGAGTGCACGATCCCGCGGCCGGCCGTCATCCACTGCACGCCACCCGGTACCAGCAGACCTTCGCCGCCGTGGTTGTCGCGGTGGCGCATGCGCCCTTTCAGCATGTAAGTGACGGTCTCGAAACCGCGGTGTGGGTGCGGCGGGAAGCCGGCGATGTAGTCCTGCGGACGCTCGGTGCCGAAGGCGTCGAGCATCAGGAAGGGATCGACCGATGGTTGCTGCGGCGTGCCCATCAGGCGCGTCAGCTTGACGCCGGCGCCGTCCGAAGTCGGCTGGCCGGCGCTAAGGCGCAGCACGTGGCGGGGCGCTGCGGAACCGGCGGACGACATCGAGGGCATGACGTTCATGGCGCCATGCTCTGCGCCTTCCTGCCGGGGCTCAACGCGATGGACACAACGCCGCATTGCAGTGCCGCAACGCCGTCTCCAGACTGACCGCCATCCGCCGCCGCCGAACACCATGCAGCCGATCGACGCCTTCCGCTTGGCCACACACAACGGCGAGTACGCCACTTGGCCGCTGCGCACGGCGCTGCTGCATGCCGACGGCCGGCCAACCGGCGTCGACGTGCCGGGGTACGTGCTGCGGAAGCAATACCAAGTCGGCAGCGAGTGGCTGCTCGTCACCGATTGGGACTGCCCGTTCGAGGAGGCCACCGAAGTGCTGCTGCTCGACCATCGTCTGCGGCGGGTGGCCCACCGCGGCTTCGGAGCGCCTTACGTGAGTTGGCTGCTGGAGCGCTCCGAGGTCGTCGGCGCACGCTGCCTCCGGCTGGTGTTCGCCGGGGACGTGGCGGTGCTCGTGACGGTGCGCGACGCCTCGCCATGGTGGTCGCCGGTGCGTTGGCGCTCGCGGCTTACGGTGACGCGCTAGACCGTGCCGCGATGCTTGCCGACAAAGGGCCGGTACCAGTCGCGGATGATCGCCATATCGGCGGCCAAGTCGTCGCTACAGTGCACGACGGGGCCGATCTCGACGGTCTTCGTCGGGTAGTGGAAGGCCACGCAGCACACCGGCACATCGGCGGCGCGGGCAATCTTCCAGAAGCCGTGCTTCCACTGCTCAACACGGCGGCGCGTCCCCTCTGGCGCCAGCACGAACCACATGCGCTCCGATCCGCGGAGGCGCGCCGCGGCCTGCTCCACCACACCAACGGGCGCGGCGCGATCCACGGCCACGCCGCCCATCAGCCGCAGGTACCAGCCGAGCGGCCCGATGAAGGCTTCCTTCTTCGCCATGAAGACGATGGCGAGGTCGAGCGCCAGCTTGAACGCGAAGCCCCACACCGCATCCCAGGCCGAGGAGTGCGGCGCGGCGATGACGACCATGCGCGGCAGATCGGGCCATTCGCCGCGCATGTGCCAGCCGCTCGCGCGCAGCAGGGCGACGGCGAGCCGCTGCCAGACGCGCGCGGTGCCGGCGCGCGGTGCATTCGGTGGCAGCGCCGGACCCGGGCGATGCCCGGCCGGCGCGACGACGGCGGCGCTCACGGCTCACGCTCCCCGCGCC
>JBOFQO010000031.1:0-3955 GCA_051660925.1 Silanimonas sp.
TCGCCGCCAGCCCAGAGCTTGGGCACCGAGGTCTGGTAGGGCGAATGCGCGCGCCAAGCGGCATCGGTGCTCGATGCCGTCAGGCCACCGCGGATCAGCCCGTTCTCCGCCAGCGCCACGCCGTGCTCGGCCAGCCACGCCGGCGGGTTGGCGCGGTAGCCGAAGGCGAGAATCACGACGTCGGCCGCCAGCGTCTCCGGCTCGCCGTCGACAATCGAGAACGCACCGCGGCCCGCGGCTTCGGTGCGCGCCACGCGCAGCGCTTCGACCTTGCCGATGCCGTCGATCGACAGCGGCGCGCGATGGAACAGGAATTCGACGCCTTCATCGCGCGCGTTCTTGACCTCGCGGCGCGAGCCCGGCATCGAGGCCTCGTCGCGGCGGTACACGCAGCTCACCACCGAGGCGCCGAGCCGACGCGCAGTGCGCACGCAGTCCATGGCGGTGTCGCCCCCGCCGAGCACGCGCACCGTCTTGCCCTTGAGATCGAGCATCGCCGCATCGCTGGCGTCGAGCGTGCGGCCCAGCACGCGGCGGGCGTTGGCGATCAGGAAGGGCAGGGCGGGTAGCACGCCGGGCAGCGACTGACCCGGCAGGCGCGCATCGACCGGCGTGGTGGCGCCGGTGCCGACAAACACCGCGTCGTGCGTGCTGAGCAGCTTTCCGAATTCGACATCGCGGCCGACGTCGGTGGCCAATTGGAATCGAACGCCCATGCCTTCGAGCACCTGCCGACGCGTGGTGATGACCGATTTCTCCAGCTTGAAAGGCGGAATGCCGAAGGTCAGTAGGCCGCCGATCTCGTCGTGGCGATCGAAGACGGTCACCGACACCCCCGCGCGCACCAGCCGATCCGCGCAGGCGAGGCCGGCCGGCCCGGCGCCGATCACCGCGACGCGCTCCTTGCGGGGTTTCACCAGCGAAAGATCGGGGCGCCATCCCTGCCGGAAGGCCTCGTCGACGAGGTACTTCTCGATGCTGCCGATGGTGACGGCGTCAAAGCCGGTCTCCAGCGTGCACGCGCCTTCGCACAGGCGGTCCTGCGGGCAGACGCGGCCGCAGATCTCGGGCAGCGGGTTGGTCTCGTGCGCCAGCGTCGCGGCTTCGAACAGCCGGCCCTGCCGCACCAGCTCCAGCCACTGCGGGATGGCGTTGCCCACCGGGCAGCCGTTCGCGCAGTAGGGGTTACCGCAGTCGAGGCAGCGCCCGGCCTGCGCCTTGGCTTCCGCCGGCTCGAAGCGGCCGTAGATCTCGACGTCGAGGCCCAGGCGCGTGGCGACCGGCAGCTCGCGCGGCATCTGCCGCGGCAGGTCGAGGAAATCGAATTGCGAGCGCGGCATCAGGCGGCCCTCTTCAGTGCGGCGACCAGCGAATCGAGGCTTGCGGCCTTCGGCTTCACCAGCCAGAACTTGCCAATCACCTCGCGAAAATCCTCAAGCAGCTCGCGCGCCTGCGCGCTACCCGCCAACTGCGCGTGCGTGCGCAGCAGGGCGCGGAGGTGCTGCAGGTGGTTCTCCATCGACTCGGCTTCCAGGCGGTGGATGTCGACGAGCTCGTGGTTGTAGCGGTCGACGAAGCCGCGATCGATATCGAGCACGTAGGCAAAGCCGCCGGTCATCCCAGCGCCGAAGTTCAAGCCCGTGCGGCCCAGCACCAGCACCTGGCCGCCGGTCATGTATTCGCAGCCGTGGTCGCCCACGCCTTCGATCACGGCCGTGGCGCCGGAGTTGCGCACACCGAAGCGCTCGCCGCCGCGGCCGACGGCATAGAGTTCGCCGCCGGTGGCGCCGTACAAGGCCGCATTCCCGAGAATCGTCGCGTGCTGTGCGGTGTAGCGATGTCCGGCGGGCGGCGCGATGAGGATGCGGCCCCCGGCCATGCCCTTGCCGACGCCGTCGTTCGCCTCGCCGTGCAGGTGCAGGTGCACGCCTTTCGCATTGAACGCCCCGAAACTCTGGCCGGCGCTGCCGTGGCAGTGCAGTTCCAGCGTGCCGGGCGGCGCGGCGTCGCCGAAGGCCTTGGCCAGCGCACCGGCCAAGCCGGCGCCGAGGCTGCGGTCCTGCGTGTCGATGCGCACTTCGCGGCGCACGCTGCGGCCGGCCTTCAGTTCGGGGAAGGCCTCCTCGAGCAGCTGCTGTGCCAGCGGGCTCGGCGGCGCGGCAATTGGCGGTGCCGCGCGATGCGAGGCGGCCCCCGGCAACGCCGCACTCGCTTTCAGGCGCGAGAGGTCGAGCAACTGCTGGCGATGCGGCACGTCCTCGCGCTCGACCAGCAGGTCGGCGCGGCCGATGAGTTCTTCCAGTGAGCGGGCCCCCAAGGCCGCCAGATGCCGGCGCACGTCCTCGACCAGGTAGTGGAAGTAGGCGATGACGCGCTCAGGCAGGCCCTTGAAGTGCTGCGCGCGCAGCCGCGGCTCCTGCGTGGCGACGCCGGTGGCGCAGGTGTTGAGGTGGCAGATGCGCAGGTACTTGCAGCCCAGGGCCATCATCGGGACGGTGCCGAAGCCGAAGCTGTCGGCGCCCAGCAGGGTGGCCTTGATGACGTCGAGGCCGGTCTTCAGGCCGCCGTCCGTCTGCAGGCGCACGCGCTCGCGGAGCCCATTGCGGCGCAGCGTTTCCTGCGCTTCGGCGAGGCCCAGCTCCCAGGGCGAGCCGGCGTAGCGGATCGAGCTGATCGGACTGGCCCCGGTGCCGCCGTCATGGCCCGAGATGGTGATGAAGTCGGCCTGCGCCTTCGCCACGCCGGCGGCGATCGTGCCCACGCCCGCATGCGCGACCAGCTTCACCGAGATCAGCGCCTCGGGGTTGATCTGCTTCAGGTCGTAGATGAGCTGGGCGAGGTCTTCGATGGAATAGATGTCGTGGTGCGGCGGCGGCGAGATCAGGCCGATGCCGGGCTTGGCGTGGCGCAAGCGCGCGATCAGCGCGTCGACCTTGTGGCCGGGCAGCTGGCCGCCTTCGCCGGGCTTGGCGCCTTGGGCCACTTTGATTTGCAGCACCTCGGCATTGACGAGGTAGTGCGGCGTCACGCCGAAGCGGCCGGAGGCCACCTGCTTGATCTTGCTGCGGCGTTCGGTGCCGTAGCGCGCGGCGTCTTCGCCACCTTCGCCGGAGTTGCTGCGGCAGCCGAGGCGGTTCATCGCCGTGGCCAGCGCCTCGTGCGCTTCCGGCGACAGCGCGCCGAGGCTCATGCCGGCCGAATCGAAGCGCGACAGGATGTCCGACGCCGGTTCCACCTCGTCGAGCGGCACAGCGGGGCCCAAGGGCTTTAGCGCGAAGAGATCACGCAGGGCCGAGGGCGGACGCTCGTCGACGGCGCGGCGGAAGGCCTCCCAGTCCTCGGGCGCTTCGCTCAGCACCGCGCGCTGCAGGGCAATGACCACGTCGGGGTTGGCCATGTGGTACTCGCCGCCGGGGCGGTACTGCATCAGCCCGCCGATCTCCAGCGGCGCGGCGTCGTCGGCCGCGAGTTCCGCGAACTCGGCGGCGTCGGCGTCGAGCTCGGCGAAACCCGCACCGCCGATGCGGCTCGGCGTGCCGGGGAAGCACAGGTCGACGACCTCGGGAGCGAGGCCCACGATCTCGAACAGCCGCGCGCCGCGGTAGCTCGACAAGCAGGACACGCCCATCTTCGAGAGGATCTTCAGCAGGCCCTTCTTGACGCCGCGACGGAAACGTCGGCCCGGCTCCTTCGCATCGCCGGGCAGGGTGAGCTGGCCGTGGCGCTGCATGGCATGCAGGGTCTGGTACGCCAGATACGGATAGACGAAGGTCGCGCCGACGCCGACCAGGCAGGCGACGTGGTGCGCGTCGCGCACGGTGCCGGTCTCGACGATCAGGTTGCAGTCGCAGCGCAGGCCGGCGTCGACCAGGCCGTGGTGCACGGCGCCAACGGCGAGCAGCGCGTGGATGGCGCGGGCACCGTCCGGCGGGTAGCGGTCGGAGAGCAGCAGCAC
>JBOFQO010000032.1:0-5714 GCA_051660925.1 Silanimonas sp.
CGTCGCGCAAGCAACGCGAGCCATCCCGTCGGCCCGCGCCCCAGGAGCAACTGCAGCTGTCCAAGCCGGAACCCCGGGGCGGTGCGGCGCGCCAGCGGATCGAGCAGCAGCAGGCCGGCAACGCGCGGATCGCCCAACGCCCACTGCCACGCGTTGTCGGCAGCGCTGCAGATGCCGCCGACGACGAAGCGTTCGCAGCCCGTCTCGCGTTGCAGCTGATCAAGGAGGGCGGTTGCGATCTCGCGCTGCGGTCGACGCGCCGACGGCAAGTGATCGCCGACGCCCGGCTGGTCGACCCGCAACGTGGGGAAACCAAGCGATGCGAAACGACGAGCGGCTTGGGTGTGCAGGCGGAACGGCCCGGCGCGGCGGATGGCCCCTGCATTGAGCCAGATCACACCGGTGCGCGACGCACGCGCCGGATCGCCGGGTACCGCCAACAGCCCGGCCTCGACGTCCTCGAAACGGAACGGCCGCTCGATCATGCGGAGCTCCCGACCGTGTGCGTCAGCCGCTCCGCCAGCGCTGCGGCGATCGCGTCGATGGCCGCCACCGGCGTGCCGCCCTGCAGATCGAGCTGATCGACCCAGTCGGCGAGCTCGGGCGCCAGCGGCATCGCCTCGGGCCCTTCGTCGATACTCGCGTCGACCCGCAACGCTGGCGCCGCGCCACGGCGCAAGATGCCGAGTTCGAGCGCGAACTCCGGATGCAGTCGCTGGCCCATCAGCTGGTCGTCGCGCCCCCGACGCGTGCTTCCGAGAAAGGGAAAACGCAGCCGGTTGTTGAGCTCGAAGCGATCGCGCTCGCGCAGGGTCGCCAGGTGCTTGCGGCCGTCCTCCACCGGTTGCCAGGCCCACCATGCGAGCCCGAGCCGCGAGGCCGCGGCTTCGGCCAACAGGGCGCCGGCCCGCACACCGAGCAGCACCGGTCGCAGGGCGTGCATGGCCTGCATCGCCCGAGCGGCCGTGACTGCATCCTCGATGGCGCGGCTTGGGAGGAAGCCGGAATCGTCGCCGCTGGCGTCTCCGGTCCCGCGATAGTCGATGCGGAGGCAGGCCACGCCGCGCCTCACGAGTGCGTCGGCCAGCACGGCGAACAGTCGATGCGAGCGCTGCGCTTCGTGAAAGAAGGCGGGCAGGAACACGAGCGCCGCGGCCGGCGCCGCCGGCGCGCTGTGGACGGCGTGCACCCAGCCGTCGCCGATCGCCAGCTGCCGGATCTCGCCGCCGCGCAGGCTCATGCCTCGGGCTGACCCACGAGGCGGCGCAGCCAGCCACCGAGGCTTTTCGCGCCCGGCGAGGCGCTTGCGGCAGGTGACGCGGGTGCCGAGTCTTCGCGCAGCATCGCGGCGAGCGTCCGAAGGCTGCTGTCGCCGACCCGGAGCAGGGGCAGGCGCTTGCCCGAGGCGAGCTCCACCCGGCTCACCATCGTCAGCGCCAGCAGCGAATGCCCGCCACGATCGAAGAAGTTGTCGTCCGGGCCGATATCGTCCGCGCCGAGAAGCTCGCGCCAGACGCCGACGAGCAAGGACTCCATCGGGTGCGTGTCGCTCCACAGCACGGCGACCGGCGACGCTGCGCTCGCGTCCACGAGCTTCACGAGCGCCGCTTCGAACTCACCGACCCACGCGGTGACGCGATCGGCCTGGAACAGGTCAGTGCTGTAGGTGAAGACCAACTCGAGGCCCTTCGACGTCTCGACGCACCAAAGGCTGAGTTCGTGGCTGGCGCCAGTGATCGGCACCGCGAAGCGCTCGTGACGGAGCTCGCTCCACGACTCCGGGCGGCCGCGCGTGTCTTGGTAAGAGAACATGGACTGGAACAGCACGGGCCGACTCGGATCGCGGGGCACGTGCAGTTCGCGCACCAGGGCTTCGATCGGCACGTCCGGCGCGCCGAAGCCTTCGGTCGCGACTTGCCCCACCTGCGTGATCCACTCTTCGATCGTTGCCGCCGGCTCGGTGAAGCGCAGCGGCAGCGCATTGACGAAGAATCCCATCACCTCCAGCAGGTCGCCAGCGTCGCGCCCGCGCACCGGCGTGCCAACCACAACGTCGGTCTGCCCGGACCAGCGTCGCAGGGCCGCGGCATGCACGGCCAGAAGCACCACGAACAGCGTCGTGCGGTGCCGCCTGGCCAGCGCGTGCAAGGCCTCCAGCTGCGGCACCTCGACATGCCGATGGACCGACGCGCCCCGGCCAGAGAAGTGCAACGGGCGAGGTTTGTCGGTGGGCAGTGCCAGGGGCAACGGTAGCGGCAGCAGGCGGGTGCGCCATTGCTCGATCTGCGGTGCCAGGTGGCCGGAGGCGAGCAGGGCTTGCTGCCACTCGCAGAAGTCGAGGTACTCGATCGCCAATGGGGCCGGCGCCGGGCCGGTCCCGCTTTCCGCCGCGTAGTGCGCCGCGAACTCACGGTAGAACAGGTCGAACGACCAGCCGTCCCAGACGAGGTGATGCACAACGAAGCCGAAGACGTGCTCCTCGGCGCCCAGCCGGAACAGCGCGCAGCGGAATGGCGGGCCGGCCGCGAGGTCGATCGAGTCGGCCTGCATCGCTTCGATCGCGGCGACGATGTCGGCCTCGGCGTCGGCATGGGGGCGCGTCGAAAGATCGATGAACGGGCAGTTGACGCGCGTCGGTGCCATCACGAGCTGCTCGACGCCGTCGGCGGAAGGGCGGAACACGGTGCGCAGCGCCGATTGCCGCGCGACGATCGCGTCGAGCACACGCTGGAAGCGCGCCGCGTCGAAGGGGCCAAGCAGGCGATGTGCCGAGGGCAGCAGATTCACGCTCCCCGAGCTGCTGGTCTGCTCGACGAACCACGCGCGCAGCTGCTGCACCGACAGCGGCGCTGGACCATCATGACCTCGCGGCGCGAGCGTTGGTACGCCGCGCGTGGCGTCGCTGGCGCCCGCATGCCCCGCGGGGAGCGGGGCGGCGAGCAGTGCTTCGGCGAGGCGGGCCGGCGTTGGGGCCTCGAACAGCGTTCGCAGCGTGGGCCGCGCGCCTCGGCGCTGCTGAACTGCCGTCGCGAGCTCGGCCGCCAGCAGCGAGTGCCCGCCAAGCTCGAAGAAGTGCTCGTCGGGACCCAGCGGTTCACGCTGCAGGAGGCCGCCCATGAGCCGGCCGATTTCGGCGGCCAGTCCGGCGCCATCACCGGCGCTCGCCTCTGGGCTCGCTCCAGTGGTCGATGGTTGGCGGCGTGCATCGACTTGCGCCGTGCCGAGTGCCGGGGCGCCCAGCGCCTTCCGGTCGATCTTTCCATTGGGCAGCAGCGGCATCACGTCCAGCGGCTTGATCACCTGCGGCAGCATGTAGTCCGGCAGCCACTGGCCAAGCTCGCGGCGCAGCGCGGCGAGGTGCGGCAGCGACGCGCCGGGCGCAGCAACCACGTAGGCCACCAACCGGTCGTCCATCGGGCCGAAGTTCTCCACTCGCATCGCCGCTCGCCCGACGGACGGAAGGCGCTCTAGCGCCGCCTCGATTTCGCCGAGCTCGATGCGGTAGCCGCGCAGCTTGACCTGGTGGTCGAGTCGGCCCATGTGCTTGATCGTGCCGTCGGTGTTCCAGGCGCCGAGGTCGCCGGTGCGGTAGAGCCGTGCGCCCGGCCGCGCATCGAACGGATCAGCGATGAAGCGCTCCGCCGTGAGCTCCGGACGCGCGTGGTAGCCCTGTGCCACGCCGGCGCCGCCGATGCAGATCTCGCCGGCCTCGCCGACAGCGCATTCGCGATTCTGCTCGTCGAGGACTCGCACCACCGTGGCGTCGATCGGGCGCCCGACGCTGATCGCGTCCGGGTCGATCACCCGCGCGACGGTCGACCACACCGTGGTCTCGGTGGGTCCATACATGTTCCACAGCGCATCCACGCCGGCGTCGAGCAGGCGCTTGGCGAGCGCCGGGCTCAATGCTTCGCCGCCGCACAGCGCGCGGAAGCCATGCGGCGCGCGGAAGCCGGCCTCAAGCAGCAGATGCCACGTGCTCGGCGTGGCCTGCATCAGGCTGACGTCGCGGCTGGCGATCAGCTGCTTCAGCGCTTCGCCGTCGATGGCGTCAGTGCGCTGCGCCAGCACCACCTGGGCGCCGACGGTGAGCGGCAGCAGCAGCTCGAGCACGGCGATGTCGAAGCTCAGCGTGGTCACGGCGAGCAGACGCTCGTCGGGGCCAAGGCCCGGCGTGTGCGCCATGCTCTGCAGGAAGTTGACGACGCCGCCGTGCAGGACCACGACGCCCTTCGGCTTGCCGGTGGAGCCGGAGGTGTAGATCACGTAGGCCGGCGCATCGGCACCATGGATCGGCGCGGGCGGCGAGGTTGGCGCTCGGGCGATCTCCGCATCGTCGGCATCGAGGCGCAGGGCGGGCAGCCCGGCGATGGCCAGCCGCTCGACGTTCTCCGCATCGGACAGCAGCAGGGCGATGCCGGCATCCTCGGCCATGTCGCGCAGGCGCGGCAGCGGGAAGGCCGGATCGAGTGGCACGTAGGCGGCGCCACACTTCAGCACACCGAGCAGTGCGGCGACGAGGTCCGGCGAGCGCGGCAGGCACAGGCCCACCCAGTCGCCGCGACGAACGCCGCGTGCGGCCAACGCATGGGCGATGCGATTGGCGCGGGCGTCCAACTCGGCATAGGTCCAGCGCTCGTCGCCCGACGACAGCGCGATGCGCTCCGGCGTTCGCGCCGCCTGCGCGGCGATCAGAGCCTCGACGCGCGGCGTGGTCGGCGCGGGCGCCTTCGTGACGGCGGCGTCGAGCAGCGCATCAAGTCGCTCCAACAGGGCGGTGATGCGCGCCTGGCTGAAGAACTCGGTGCTGTGGTGCAGGTCCAACAGCAGGCCGTCGTCATCCTCGTAGAAGTTGAAGATCAGCTCGCCGAGCAGGCCAGGTTTGCGGCCTTCGTAGACTTTCGCGCGCAGCGGTGCGAATCCGTCGAGCGCCACCCACGGGTTGAGGTTGAAGAACACGCCGGTGAGCGGAGGCCGTTCGCCGCGGCTCGGCGCGCCGACCAGGCGAGCAGCCAGCCCCTGCGTGACCAATGGATGCTCGAGGGCGTCCATCAACGCGCCGCGCGCTTCGGCGGCACAGTCGATGACGCCGGCGTTGCGGTCGAGCCGCAGGCGCAGTGGCAGGTCGAGCACGCCGTCGGCGACCAGCGCCGCGTGCTTGCCTAGGCCTTGGCTCGCGTAGGGAATGCCGAGCACCACCTCGTCCTGTTGAAGCTCACCGATCACCAGCTTCGCAACGGCCCCCAGCAGCACCTGGAACAGGGTCATCCGCCGCTCGCGGGCCAGCGCGTGCAGACGCTGCGTGCGAGCGCCGTCAACATGCAGCACCGCCGTGTCGGCGGCGAAGCTGCGCCGGCCCTGCGGCTCGCGATCGCCCAGCTGGGGGGGCATGGGCGGTGAGGCCAGCACGGTGCGCCAGTAGTTCGCCGAGGCCTGGCCCTGCGGGCCGGCCATCCGCACCTGCTCGTCGGCTGCGAAGGGCCCTGGGTGATCGGCTGGAGGCAGTCCGGCAGCACGGCCGTCGCGGCGCGCGCGGTACAGCGCCGCGAGTTCATCGACGACCACCGTGGATGCCCAGCCGTCGAAGACGAGGTGGCTGCAGACGACGTGCAGCACGTGTCGCGTCGGCCCGAGGCGGAACAGATGCATCGCGATCATCGACTCTCGACCGAGCACGAAGGCGTGGCGGCCCGCGGTGTCGGTGGCCGCGCGGA
>JBOFQO010000033.1:0-2232 GCA_051660925.1 Silanimonas sp.
GAGCTGGCCGAGCGCCTCGATGCCGAGCCCGCGCCACTCGTGCTGGATGTGCGGCCGCGCGCGGTGCGCGAGGCCGAGGGCTGGATCCCAGGGGCGGTCGGCGTGGATGATCCCTCACAGGTCGAGGTGGCGCCGGACCGCGAAGTCGTCATCTACTGCGCCTGCCCCAACGAGGCCAGCGCCGCGGTGCTGGCCAAGCGGCTGATGGCCCGCGGCGCAGTGCGCGTGCGGCCGCTGGCCGGCGGCATCGCGGCATGGCGTGCGCGGGGCTTCCGCGTCGAATCGATCGAGAGAAACGAATGATGAAGAGCAGCGCCTCCGTCCCCAGTCGCGAGCAGATCCTCTATTGGCTGCACGAAGCGGCCGAGCTCGAGCACAACCTAATGTGCTGCTACCTGTACGCGGCCTTCAGCCTGAAGCGCGTCGATGCGCGCTGGTCGCCGCAGGAAGCCGCGGCGGTGAAGCGCTGGTACGGCCTGATCCAGTCCATCGCCCTGGAGGAAATGGGCCACCTGTGCATCGTCGGCAACCTGATGACGGCACTCGGCGCGAACCCGCACTTCAACCGTCCGATGTTCCCGGTCGAGGCCGGCCCCTACCCCGCCGGTTTCTCGATCCGGCTGCAGGCTTTCTCGGCGGCGACCATTGAGCACTTCCTGTTCCTTGAGCGGCCCGAGGAGGCCGAGATCGGCGACGGGCCGGGCTTCAACCCGACCGGCGACTACCGCCGCGAGGTGCCGGAAGGCCGGCTCAGCCCCGGCCCCTTCGACTACACGACCGTTGGCCAGCTCTACAACACGCTGGCCAGCGCGATGCGCCAGTTCGTCGAGGCGCACGGCGAGGCGGCGCTGTTTATCGGCGACCCCGGCCAGCAGGTGACGCAGGCGCTGGCGCCGCTGCCCGGCGTGTGTACCGTCACCGACCTGAAGTCGGCGCTGGGCGGGTTGAAGACCATCGTGACGCAGGGCGAAGGCGCCTCACGCGGGCAGGAGGACTCGCACTTCCACCGCTTCGAGCGCATGAAGGACGAGCTGTGCGCGATGCAGAAGGCCAACCCGGGCTTCGAGCCGGCCTGGCCGGCGGCGACCAATCCGGTGATGAACCGGCCGCTGCGCGACGAGCGCGTTCACGTCAACTCGCCCGACATTGCGCCCTGGCTCGACATCGGCAACGCGCTCTACACCACCTCGCTGCGCTGTCTGATGCAGGGCTTCAACGTGAAGAACGGCGAGGCCAAGCGCGCCTGGCTGTCGGCCAGCTACCGGCTGATGCGCGCCGTCGTGCCGGTGGGCCAGGGCTTGGCCGCGCGGCCCGCGCAGGCGCGCGACGGCAGCCCGCACGCGGGCCTGACTTTCACTTCGCTGCGCACGTTGGCCGTGCTGCCCGAGCGCGCCGGTGCGCGCTTCGTCGCCGAGCGCATCCGCGAGCTGAAGAGCCGCGCCGAAGCCCTGCCGCTGAAGCTGGTCGAAGGCGAGCACCCGGAACTCTGGTACGACGTGATCACCAGCCTCGACGCGGTGATCGCCTCACTCGACGTGATCGCGGGAACGCCGGCCCCCGTTCCGACCGCGGTGCGAGTGAATGGTGCGAGCGATGCTTCCGAAACGATTCCCGTTGCTTCGAACGACGCCATTTCCGCGCCCGCGCCAAAGGAGCCCGATCGTGCCGAGGGCCGCGCCATCGCCATCGAGTTCGACGCCTCGCGCTGCATCCACTCGCGGCACTGCGTGCTGGAAGCCCCGACCGTCTTCAAGGCCAACACGCCGGGCGAATGGATCTTCCCCGACACGATGGAGGCTGAGCGCCTCGCCGCGGTCGCGCTGAACTGCCCGTCTGGCGCGATCCGCTTCCGTCGCAAGGACGGCGGGTTGGATGAGTGCGCGCCGCCGGTGAACACACTGAAGGTGCGCGAGAACGGGCCGTATGCCATGGCGGCCGAACTGCATATCGCCGGCGAAGCGGCCGGCTTCCGCGCCACGTTGTGCCGCTGCGGCGCCTCGAAGCGCAAGCCCTACTGCGATGGCAGCCATGCAGAGGCGGGCTTCGCGGCCACCGGAGAGCCACCACTCCGCGTGATCGATCCCCTGCCCGCCCGCGACGGCGCGCTGCACGTGCGGCCGAAGCGCAACGGCCCGCTCGAAGTGGACGGCCCGCTGGAACTCGGCGCCGGGACCGGACGGGTCTTCCATCGCGACACGGCAGTGCGACTGTGCCGCTGCGGTCAGTCGAAGA
>JBOFQO010000034.1:0-3583 GCA_051660925.1 Silanimonas sp.
TGGTGTCCTCGTTGACGGCCAGCGACCATCGGCCGCCGAAGGCGCGCTTGTCCAAGTCCATGCGATCACGGTAGCCCTCGGTCTGGCGCCAGCCGACGGTGTAGCTGTGCGTCACCGGGCCGTCCTCGAAACCCGCGTAGGCCTGCAGCTCGCGGGCGTCATAGCTGCCGTAGGAAAGCCGCAGCTCGCGCGCCACGTCTTCGCGGGTCTGGATGCGCACGTTGCCGGCAATGGCCAGCAGGCCCACGGTCGGGTCGCTGGTGCCTTTGAAGACGGTGATCGACTCGATGCCGGTCGGGAAGAGCTGGTCCATCTCGCCGAAGCCGTTGTGCAGGTTCATCGGCACGCCGTCCACCAGCAGCTTGATGTGCGGGGTCTCGCCGTCGCCAGCGAATCCGCGAATGGCGATGTCGGAGTTCACCAAGCCCTGGTTGTAGCGGGCGATGTAGAGCCCGGGAATCTTGTTGAACAGCGCGCTGGTGTCGTTGACGTTCTCGTAGCCGATCTCGCTGCGGCCGATGACGTCGAGCGAGCCCTGCAGGTCGAGCTCTGGCGCGGTCGTGGCTTCGCCAATGACGACGATGGTGTCGAGGCGACGGGCGTCGTCGGCGGGAGCGGCGAGCGCCGGGAGGGCAATTGCCAGTGCGGTAGCGAGAAGGGTGGGGCGGAGAACAGGTGATGCGGGCATTCGGGTGTCGACCTTGGGCGATGGCGGGTTCGGTGGAACGAAAGGGATTCAGTTTCAGCGGGCGCCGCGACGGGATGCCGCGCAGCGCGGCAACTCCTCTCGAGCTTGGCGAAGCGCGTCGCGATAGCCGGGCACCGCGGCGAGCCGCTGCAGGAACAACGCGGCGGTGTAGCGCCCGCCGGCGATATCGGTCGGGTAATGCGACCCGCCGATCAGCCGCAGCATCGCGCTGCGCTTGGCGGCGGCCAGCAATTCGTCGCGCTGATCCGGGTAGAGTTCGGCGAGGGCTTCGGCGAAGACCCGCGTCGCCGCCGTGCGCGCACTCGGATAGCTCGGTCCGTCAACGGCATTGGGCAGGGACGGCGTGACGCGCGGGTCCGCTTTCGCCGGTCGTGGGCGATCTCCCCAGGCGGCATTGGCGAAACGATTCGCCGTGCGCATGTCGTTGTGCAGGGTTTGCAGCAGGCGCACGGCGTGAATCTGGCACGCGGGGTCGAAGTGCTCGCCGAGCACCCACGATGCCCATTGCACGGCATCCCGCGGCGCATCGGCATTGCCTTCGGCTTCGTCTTGCGGTGTGCGCATCATCTGCAGCAACAGCACCACGTCGAGATCGGCCACATCGGCGAGGGAGCCGGATTGCGGTGGCGGTGGCAGCACTTCGCGCAATTCGGCCGGCGTCAGGGTGACCCAGACCGGCGGCGGGGGCGGTGCGCCCGTGCCATGACCAGTGGCTGTGGGCGCTGCGTTGGGGATGGCCGCGGCGGCGACCGCTGAGGCCATGCCGAGCAGCGACGCCATAACGAACAGCACGACCGAAGCGAAGCGCCGCGATGAGGTGCGCTCGCGGACGAGGAGCATTGCGCCGGTCCTTACCACGAATAGCCCACGGTCAGCAGCGCACTGCGCCGCTCACCAACGCTGACGAAGTTGGCGCCAGTGCCGCCGGCGAACCACAGTTCATCGCCAAGGTTCTTCAGGTTCAGCGCGAACTGCCACGGACCGTGCCGGTAGCGCGCATAGGCGTCGACGGTGGTGTAGGCCGGCAACACGGTGGTCGATGCCGTGCCGAGCCGCTCGCCGACGTGCCGCGCGCCGAAGCCAAGCTCCAGCGGCAGTGCGCTGACGCGCGAGGCGTCGAAGCCCAGCCAGAGGTTGGCGCTGTGTCGCGCCACGTTGGGCGGACGCAGGCCGACGTTGCCCAGGGTGCTGCGGGTGATCTCGGCATCACTCCACGCATAGCCGGCACTGAGCGACCACGCGGTGGCGAAGCGTGTGCGCAGGTCGATCTCGGCGCCGCGGTGCCGCTGTTCGCCGACTTGCACGCTGAAGCGCGGATCGGTGGGATCGGTCGAGACCACGTTCTGCCGCTCGATGTCGAACACGGCGACGCTGGCCTCGGTACCGGTCTCGGCGTGGCTCCAGCGCAGACCAAGTTCAAGCTGACGCCCGGTCTCGGGGTCGAGCGCGGCACCGTTGCGGGTCGGGTTGCCGCTGACCGGCACGAAGGAGGTCGCGAGGCTGGTGTAAGGCGCGAAACCGCCGTCGAGCAGCAGCACCGCACCGAGGCGCCCCGTCAGCGCCTTGTCGCGCTGGCCTGTGCGTCGGCCACTGAAATCGTCGAAGGTGTCGGTGCGGGCGTCATCGAAGCGCCCACCGGCCAGCACGACGACGCGCTCGGCGAAACGCCCACGCCATTGCCCGTAGAGGCCGGACTGTCGGATCACCTGCTTGCGATCCGAGGCGATGCTGGTGGGCTGGATCGCGCCGCCGTAGGTCGGGGCGAAGACGTCGATCGAGGCCATCGTCGCGTTGGTCTGCACCTGGTCGTTGCGGAA
Source organism: Silanimonas sp. (assembly GCA_051660925.1). GTDB lineage: Bacteria > Pseudomonadota > Gammaproteobacteria > Xanthomonadales > Xanthomonadaceae > Silanimonas. Next base: position 2,527 of record JBOFQO010000034.1, read on the forward strand.
GCGCAGCGTATCGACGCCGAACAGCAGCTCGTGCGTCGCGTTGTCGCCGCCCAGCTCGCCGTGCAGCTGGGTGTCCAGCGTGCTCACGCGGTTGGCGATGTCGAGCACCAGACCTCGGCGAGCCAGGGTTCGCGCGTCGGCAGCCAAGGTGCCCGCAATGATGTTGAGGCCGTCGACGTCGTATTGCGTGTGCCGCGCGTTCTGGCGCAGTGTCCACCGCTCGCCGAGCGCATGCTCAAGGCTGTAGCCCACCTGCGACTGCCGAATGTCGATGCCGCTGCGGCCGGGCTCGCCAAGAAAGACCTCGGGGTCGATGCGGCCGTTCCGGTTCGGCAGCACGGTGCCGCTGGCCGGCAGCGCGACGACGCGGTCGAGCTGGTCGAACTGGTGCAAGGCGCGCAACGTGAGCGTGGTCGATGCACCGGCCTGCCAGCCCAGCGCCGTCGACGCGAACGCGCGCTGTGCACCGACGTTCGGGATCGGGTCGTTGCGATCCTGCCCCAGCGCGCTGAGCCGGAATGACATGTCCTCGCGATCACCCAGCGGTCCACCCAGGTCCACCGCGACGCGGGCCAGCGCGTCGGTGCCGGCAGCGGCCTCAACCAGGTGCAGCGGCGCCTGTGTCGGTGCCTTGCTGATGGTGTTGACGATGCCGCCCGGACCGGCCTGGCCATACATCACCGACGCCGGGCCCTTCAGCACCTCGATGCGTTCGAGGCCGAACACCTCCTGCTCGACGAGGAAGCCCGGATCGAAGCGCGTGCCGTCGCGGAACGCGAACGCCGACTGTGAGAAACCGCGAATCACGAAATCGTCGAATCCGCGCCGGCCGGCGGTGCCGGCGATGACGCCCGGCACCTCTCGCAGAACATCGTTGAGGCTGGCTGGGCGCTGCCGGCGAAGCGTCTCGGCATCGATCACCGACACGGCCTGCGGTGTCTCGCGCAGCGGCGCGCCGTCCTTGCTGGCGGTTCGCGACGGCGCGGTCTCGGCTTCACCGGTGACCTCCACCGGCTTCAGTTGCGGTGTGCGCGGGGCGGCGGCCGCGACCACAGGG
>JBOFQO010000035.1:0-3061 GCA_051660925.1 Silanimonas sp.
CGGCAATCGCCGCATCCATCGCGGTGCCGCCGCGCTTCATCACGTCGAGCGCAATCTGCGTGGCGAGCGGATGCGAGGTCGCCGCCATCGCCTGCGGTGCATAGACCTCGGAACGCGTGGCGAACTCCCGGCCGGTAACACGGTCGGCGGCCGTGGTCTCGGCCGGGGCCATCAGAGCCGCGGCGAAGGCGAGTGTGGCGACGGCAATGGCGAGGCGGGGCGAGGCCAGGGCCATGGCGGGTCCGTACGGTGGGCGGACGCCGAATGTAGCGTTCTGTCGGGCCGCGCGTCGTGAGGCTGGATCCACGCGGCCACGAGGTCGAACAGGGTTGGCGGAAAGCGCGGCGCGCCGGTGTCGGGGTCGCGCTCGACGAGGCCGTGTTCGGCGTGCGGGAACACGACAACATCGAGTTTCCGCCCATCCCGGCGGATCGCTTCAAGGATGGCCTGCGTGTCGCGGTTCGGCGCCTGCGTGTCCTGCCCGCCGAGCAGCCACAGCTGTCGTGCCTGCATCGTTTCGATCAGCGGCCGCGGCTCGAAGCCGAAGTCGAAGCCCTGCGCGAGCGCCGGCCCGTTGGCGCGGATCTCCGCCGAGCTGTAGCGCAGGAACACGCCGGTGTACGACCGCGGCTGGATCGCCGCCAGCCACGCGTCGCCGCCGTGACGCTGCTTGAACGCGTCGAGCGCGTCGAGGCCGCTGGCGAGGTCGCTACGGACGATCCGCTCGGTGATGCGCGTCAGTTCGCGGGCCTGCGCCATCACGTCTTCGCCGTATCCCGCCGCGGCGAGTTGCTGCATGACGACGGCCTGATCCTGCCGGATCGGGCTTTCGGCAAGGCCGAAGGCGACGATCACGAAGTCGAGGTCGACAAGGGTGGTCGTCAACGGCGCCACCCACCCGCCCTGGCTGCCGCCGATGACACCGACGCGCCGCGATTGCGGCAGCAGCCGCCGCGCCTCGCGCACGGCCGCCGCGGTGTCACCCGCGCGCACGTGGACGTTCGCACTCGGCGCACCCGTCGACGACCCCGTGCCGCGCTTGTCGTAGACCAGGGTCGCGACGCCGCGTCGTGCCAGTTCGTAAGGCCAGACACTGTCGTCGGTTGACGGGCTGTTGTTCGAGCCTTCGATCCAGACAGCGACGGGCGGTGCATCCACGCCGACTGGCACCACCAGCTTGCCGTGCAAGGTGATGCCGTCATGGTGGACGCGCGTCTCGATCTCGCGAAGCGCGAGCCGCTCGAGGGCGCCCTCGGTGCCGCCATGCGTGAACGTCATCGCCTTCGACGGGCACGGCTCGAACGCGATCGCAACGTCGCCCGAGCGGAAGACGCCGTCCTCCGCCTGCGTCACGTCGTCAAACTCACCGCTGCCGCGCGTGTAGCGCAGCGTCCGCGGTGCGCCGCCGCTGCCGGTGATGCTGATGACCTCGCCACCGGCCTGCGCGTACACGCCGAGATGGCATCGGAGCGCGTCGGCCAGGCGCGTGGTGACCGGCGGGTCGAGGGCGCGCACCGGGCCGGCCGCAGCGGCCAGCAGTGCGATGAGAAGCATGGACGGCGTTCGGATCACGACTCGCCTCCAGTAATGGACCAGCCGTCATCGCGCCAGTCGCTGCGCGTATCGCTGCCGGTGGCCCTTGCTTCCGCGGTGCTCGCGATGAGCGTCTGCGGTGTCGATGCCGGACGAACGGCGTCGACCCGCGCGACGAAGCGCTGCGTGCCGAGGCCGCGTTGATGCCAGAGCCGGCCGCGATGGACGAGGTAGCCGGGGCCGGCGGCAATGTCGGCCGTCGAGAAGCGGGCGCCGAGAAAGCGGATCGGCTGCCCGTGCACATCGGCCTCGGCGATGTGCGCGCTCGATGGGCGCGTCGCCACGTGCGAGTGGATCGACAGGCCTTCCAGTCCGTCGCCGTGGTCGGCACTCCCGCGGGGGTGCAGGCAGAAGGCCGGCGAGCCCTGCGTCAGCAGCGTGATCACCAGCCGTGCCGTGCTTTCGTCGCGCTCGAAGAGGCCGCAGACCTCGGCCTTCAGCGACTCGGTGAAGGCGTCGATGACGGCGGCCACCTCCTGCAGAAACGCCTGCTCCGACTGCTGCGGCCCCTGCTGGAGCGTGGCCAGTGGGGTCGTCTTCGCCCACAGGTCGGCGAGCACGCGCCGCGACAGCGCGGGGGCCTTGTCGTTGTCGGTCGTCGCGGCGGCGCGAGCGCCCGGAACGACGCACGAGGTGATTGCCGCAATCAGCAGCATCGGCAGGAGTCGCTTCATGACGTCACCGCCGGCGCGGTCTTGCAGTGGTGATCGCGCGGCGCGCCATCGGCCGCAACGCAGACGTGCATCCCCGGTTGCCAGGGCTGCGTGCGGTGCTCGCCGACAGCGATGACGAAGTGCGCGATCGGCGCCGCAGTGGCGGCGTCGAACACCGTGTAGTGGCAGCGCGACGTGCTGCTGGCCACACAGTGCGCTCTGGCCTGCCCGTCGCCGAGATCGATGCGGCTGTGGAGGGTGGCCACACCGTTGACGTCGGTGCGATGGACGATGTTGCCGGCATCCCCGTCGCAGGCGACGAGCAGCAACGCGATCAGCAGACCCAGCGGTTTCGCGGACATGAGCAACCTCGACTCCCCGGCGCGGCCGGGCAGGGTGGGACCATCGGGCAAGGGCGACGGCCGGGAGCGCCGTCGTGGGGTTGGGCGTTACATCGTTTTGAACAGCGCCATAAAGGCCGCACTGACGGGCAGGGTTTCGCTGCGCGACTTCAGCCGCATCAGGCCGCGCCCGCTGTCATCGCGGACGACGCTGAGCACGCAGCGGAGGTTGACGACGATCGAACGGTGCACCTGCTTGAAACTGTTGCGATCCAGCCGGTGCAGCAGGTCGCGCAGCGAGGCGCGCAGCAGAGCCTCGCCGTCGGCGGTGATGACGCTGGTGTATTTGCTGTCGCTGCGGAAGTAGATGACGTCGTCGAGCGCGATGAGGCGCGTCTCGCGGCCGTTGCTCGCGGTGAGCCAGCGCAGCGGCTCGGTGTTCTCCGCCGCGGGCGGAGGCGGCAGGCCGCGGAC
>JBOFQO010000036.1:0-4674 GCA_051660925.1 Silanimonas sp.
TCGTCCCCATGGATGGCCACGGACCCGCCCACCCCTTGAGCCCGACCGTGGCCCCGCCCGACATGGCGCTCGACGGCTTCCTCGCGAGCGTCGAGCGTCGCGGCTTCCGCATGGCCGAACTGGCGCTCGGCCACCGCGAAGACGCGCTGGACGCGGTGCAGGACGCCATGATCGCCTTCCTCGGCTACCGCGACCGGCCGCAGTCGGAGTGGCCGGCGCTGTTCTTCAGCGTGCTGCGCAGCCGCATCACCGACCGGCACCGGCGCCACAGCGTGCGGCGCCGCGTGCTGGCGGTGTTCGGCGTGCGCGACGACGAGGACGGCGAGGATCCGATGGCGCAGCTCGCAGATGCCGCGCCCGGGCCCGCGGAAACCGACGAGCGGCAGCGCGCCTGGAAAGCCCTCGGCCTCGCCCTGCGTGCCCTGCCCCGGCGCCAGCGCGAAGCGTTCCTGCTGCGCGAGCTGCAAGGCCGGTCCGGCGCCGAAACCGCCGCCGCGATGGGCTGTTCCGAAGGCTCGGTGAAGACCCACCTGTTCCGCGCGCAGGCCGCGCTGCGGGCCCAACTGGACGACTGGCGATGAGCACTCCCACCGACGACGACCGCAGCCGGCGCGCCCGCGCGCTGTTCGACGCCCAAGTCGACGCCGTCGACGGCGCGACGGCGACGGCCCTACGCGCACGCCGCCGCGAAGCCTTGACGGCGGCGCCGGTGTCGCGACGCGCATTCTGGTGGTGGCCGGCCAGCGGCATTGCCACCGCGGCGCTGGCCGTCGTGCTGTGGTTGCCGCGCAGCGAGGGGCCGGCCGACGGCGTGGACGCCTCGACCGTGGCGGCGACGAACACGACGCCCCCGGCCGCAACGACGGCGGCCATGCGCCCGATGCCGGTCGACAGCGACCCCGCGTCCGGCTCGGCAAACGGCAGCGCGGATGCCGCGGCCGCCCACTTCGCCGACGCGGCCCTCGTCGAACTCGAGAACGACGCCGATTTCTACGCCTGGCTCGCGACCGTCCCGGACGACGCGGACCTGGAATCCGACACCACCGTCCTGCCCACGACGGCACCGCATGAAGGACTGACGCTATGACCCGGACGATCGCCCTCGCCCTGCTGCTCGCTTCGCTGGGCCTCGGCCACGCCGCACCGCTCGCTGCGCAGGCTGCAACCAGTGCGCCCGCATCGGCATCCAGCGCGCCGGCGAGCACCCCCGCCGGTACGCCGTGGTCGGCGCTCTCCGACGCCGACCGAGCCGCGCTGATCGAACCGACGCGCGAACGCTGGGAGCGCGCCACGCCGGAGCAACAGCGGCGCTACCTCGAGCGCGCGCGCTTCTGGGCCGGCCTGACGCCAGAGCAGAAGCGCATGGCGCGCGCCGGTGCGGAGCGTTGGCGCGACTCGAACGGGCGCCAGCGCGGCCGACTGCGCGAGGTCTGGCAGCGCTTCCAGGCCCTGCCACCGGCCGAACGCGAGACCGCGCGCCGCACCTGGGAATCGCTGGACGCGCGCCAACGGCGAGCGTGGTTGGAGGCCGGCGGACCGGGCGTCGCGCCGCCGCCGACGGACGAACCGAAGCGCTGATCAGGCCGTCGCCGCGGCCTCGGCGCGCACCCAGCAGCTCTTCTCGATCAGCTCGTCGTTCCAGTCGAGCACGATCGCGCCATCCTTCAGGAACAAGCCAACGAAGTTCAGCAGGTTGCGCGCGTACATCTCGCTGGCGTGCACCGCGCCGCTCGAGGCGAGGTTCAGCGGCCCGGCGACGGTGACGCCACCGTGCTGCACGTTCTCGCCGGGCACGGTGAGTTCGCAGTTCCCGCCGGTCTCGGCAGCAAGGTCAACGACGACGCTGCCCGGCTTCATGCCGGCCACCATTGCGGCAGTGATGATCTTCGGTGCGGCGCGGCCAGGCACGGCGGCCGTGCAGACGACGACATCGATCGTCTTCAAGTGGTCGGCGAGGCGCTGCTGCTGCAGCGCGCGCTCCTCGGCGCTGAGCTCGCGCGCGTAGCCGCCGCTACCCGCGGCGGACACACCGAGGTCGAGGAACTTGCCACCCAGCGATTCGATCTGCTCGCGCGTTTCCGGACGCACGTCGAAGCCTTCCACCTGCGCACCCAGCCGGCGCGCCGTTGCGATGGCCTGCAAGCCGGCGACACCGGCGCCAACGACCAGCACCTTCGACGGGCGGATCGTGCCGGCCGCGGTGCTCAGCATCGGGAAGAAGCGCGGGGCAAGCTGCGCACCCAGCAGCACGGCCTTGTAGCCGGCCATACCGGCCTGCGAACTGAGCACGTCCATGGCCTGCGCGCGCGTGGTGCGCGGCAGCTTCTCCATCGCAAACGCCGTGGCGCGGCGGGCCTTTAGCACGGCCTCTCGGTCACCCGGCGCGTGCGCGGCCAGCATGCCGACGACGACCGCCCCGGGCTTGAGCTTCGCGAGCGTCGCGGCATCGGGCGACTGCACGCAGAGCAGCAGGTCGGCCTCGGCCAGGGCCGCGTCGGCCTCGGCACCGGCCGCACCGTCGTAGGCGACATCAGGAAACCCGGCCTGCGCACCGGCGTCGCGGGCGACGCGCACCTGCGCGCCAAGCGCCGCCATCTTCTTCGCGGTTTCCGGGGTGATGGCGACACGGCGTTCGCCGGCGGCGGCTTCCTTCAGGCAGACCACGGTGACCGGCATCGACGCGTCCTCGGATGGGGAAGACCCGATGCTAGCCCACGTTGGCGCCGGCGTGCGGCCGGCGCGCCGAGTCAGGCGATGTCTTGCTTGAGGCGACCAACCATGCGCTGCAGGGCGTCCTCAAAGGCGCCGCCCTGCGCATCGCGCAGCTGCAGCTTGCCGAGCTTCTTCAGCGCGCCCAGCTCCTCGACTGACGCGACGAGCATGCGCACGCCGCGGCGGTTGACGAACATCAGGCGGTTCGAGATCGGGGAGATCCACGCCAGCTTGGCCGGCGCGAGCTTCTCGTCTTCGCCGGCGAGGCTGATCCAGTCGCCGACCTTGAGCTCGCGAAGCGCGGCCAGGTCGTCGGGGTCGAAATCCGGCGCAGCGTCGGTGCCGCCCACCAGCTTCAGGCGCGGCTGGGCCGGCATCGGCGGCGGCTCGGGCGCGACGCGGAGCACGGCGGCGGCCTGCTGGGCGGCCACGGCGTCGCCGCGGCGCTGCGCTTCGATGCCGTCGGCGATCGCACGGATGACGCCGTCGGCGGCCTCGCCCTGCACGCCCGAGCTGCCGAGCACGACCACGAGGTCAGCGCTCAGGCCCTGCATCGCGGTGGGGATGCTGATGCCTGCGGCCTTGCCGCCCGGCAGCAGGTCGAGCAGCTTGTCGGCCAGCGACAGCGCCGCCGACCAGGCGACGGACTCCGTGCCTTCGCGCAGCGCGACCAGCGACAGGTGATGCGACCAGCTGCGGGCGAGGAACTCGCGCAGGGCGGCCGGCACCTTGCGGCCATCGACACGATTGGCGACTTCGCCGCCAGCCTGAACGCGCGCGTGCTCAAGGCGCTCTTGGCCACGCTGCGCCTCGGCAGCGCGCTTCTCGGCGAGTTCGATGCGCTTCTGGTGCTGCTCAAGGAAGCCGCGCAGCTCCGATTCCAGCGTCTCAAAAATGGCGACGTCCTCGTTGAAATCCCCAACGAGGGTGTCGACGACTTGCTCGGCCTTGCCGAGCATCTCGCGCTCCTGCGCGCTCTGACCGCCGTTGCCCTCGCAAGCCTCGGTGACGGCGTTGAGCAGCTTGCGCGCCGGGTGCGTGCGGTACATGAACATCTGGCGGTCGAGCAGCGCCACCTTGACGTACGGAACGACAAGGCGGCTGACGAGATTGCGCGCGCGCTGCTCGAAGTCGTGCTCGTCGAACAGCACGTCGAACAGCATGCCGACGAGATCGACCGCGTCCTCTTCATCGGGGCTGATGCGCACCTGGTCTGGCGACAGGCCGATCCGAGTGGCGCTGTCGAGCAGATCGCGCTTCAGCAACACCGACAGCGAGGCCTCGTTGCGCTCCATCGTCTCGAGTACCGAGGGCGGCACTTCGGTCTGCATCAGCGACAGGACCGACAGCATCTCGGTGGTCTGCAGGGCGCGACGTTCGGGAACACCGGGCGCGGTCGGCGTACCGGGCGCGGCGGCCTGCTGCTGCGGGCGCAGCGCGCGCAACATCTCGCGCAGCAGGCTGAACACGTTGGCGTCGTCCTGCGACGAGGCATAGCCATGGCCGTGGCCATAGCCGCCGCCGTCATGCCCGTGCTGCGGGCCCGGCATGCTGGACGGCGCTGGCGACGGGCCGCCCGTCGACCGCGGTGCGACGCCCGGACGCTGCGCGCCCGCGGGACTGACCCCCTGGCGCGGCACGAGGCCGGCGGCCGTGAAGCGCTGCATGATCGGATCCAGCACTTCGTTGAAGCGGCTCAGCAGCTCGCGCTCGTAATACTTGTAGAGCACGACCTGCAGCATGTTCGGCAGCTCGATGCCCTGCACCGCGCGGTGCAGCGCATGGCCGAAGTTCAACGGGCTCAGCGGGGTCTGGCGCGCGGTCCGCGACTCGAGGCGATGAACACCCTGCGCAGCACGCGCGCGACCATCGAACGCCAGTTCGCGCGCCAGTACGAAACGCTGTTCGACGAGCTGATCGAACCGAAGCAAGCCCCGGCCGACGGCCTGCGTTTGAGCCTCG
>JBOFQO010000037.1:0-3551 GCA_051660925.1 Silanimonas sp.
AACTCGGGGCGCCGGCCGTCGAGAGCGTTCGAGCCAGCGAACTGGGTGATGCTGCCGCCGGGCGCCGTGCCGTCCACCTCCACCAGCCAGCCGTAGTTCAAGCTGGGGTTCGCGCGCCAGAACGCGACATCCGCGTCAACACCCGATCCGCCGAAGACCAGGTAGCCGCTGGCGCTGGGAGCGATGGACAGCGTGGCGCTGGCGGCGGCCACGCGATCGACACCGTCTGCCTTGGCGCCACCGGCAGACCAGGGCGTGGCAACCAACCGCGAGTTCCATGTGGCCGAAAAGGTGTCGTTGGGCACGAGCAGGCGCCGCAAGGCCACCGTTTTGGTTTGCGCCGACAACAGCACCCACAGCCTCACTTGGCAGCCGGCCACCGGCCCCGCAGGCACCGAGGGAAGCCCGAAGAACGATACGATGCCGGAGCGCGCATCGCCCGGGCCGAAAGCAGAGGCCTCGAAGGCGTTGCCAGCCGAGCTGTTGTTGTTGGGCTCGCCTTGGATGAGCTCGCACTCTTGGACGCCGGTGAAATCCGCACCCGAGTTCTCGCTGAGAACGTAGGTGCCGCTCAGCGTTGCCGCGCCGCGCACCCACAACCCCAGCGGGCCGGCCAGCGGGCCGCCCAACAGGGGATAGGCGCGGCGCGTCATGGCTCAGATGGGCGTTGAGACAGTGGCGTCGCCGAGCGCCAAACCGATCACCGAGCTGGTGCCGCCGACGCTGACGTAGCCGTTCCAGCAGAGCAAGGTGGCCTGCGCCGGAATGTCTGCCGTGAGCACGCCGCCGGCCACGGCATTGTTGGTGTAGTTGTAGGCCTCCCAGATCAAGCCGCCACCGTTGGGAAGGCTGAAGACCCAGAAGTCGTACCAGTTGACGCGATCGGCCGCCGGCTTGGGAAAGTTTGCACCGAGGTTGATCTTGGTGGGCGCGCCTGTCGCATCGTTGTGGAACAGGTGGACGTTGTCTGTTTCGGCGCTGCTGTAGCCGATGCCGACGCAATCGACCAAGGTGTTGGGATCGACATCGGTGGGCGCGCCTGTGAGCGCACGGATGCCCCAGAACGCGCGACGGCTGGCCAGCGACACACCGGTGGCCGGGCCGAAAGCCCAGCGCGCCCAGAAGCCGCCGACGCCGGCCGACGCGCCGCGCAGGAAACGCGCGGTGGTTCGCGCGCCGGCCACGGCCGTGGCAGCGGCGGTGGTGACCAGCAAGTCCAGCCGGCCCGCGCGGGTGTGACTGTTGGTGGCGGCAACGCTGGCTGCGGTAGCCGTGCCGGTGTTGGTGACCGCGATGCCGCTGGCGCTGGCGGTGGTGGCGCCGCTGCTGGTGACGACGGTGGCGACCTTCAAGCCCGACGTGCCCGCGGCCACGCGCGACAAGTAGTCGCTGCGCGACACGACTTGCCAACGCGTTTCGGTGGCGCCGATGCGCAGCTGGCGTAGCTTGATGCTGTCGCCCGGGGTGAGCAGGATGCTGCGGCCGCTCGGCAGATCGAGCCGGTTGTTGGCGGCACTGCCGGCGCGCTCGTGCTGCAGCCACAGGCACTGCGCTTGGTCTTCCCGCACGCGCAACGTGACGGTTTGGCCTTGCCACTTGGCCGCGATGCCGGTGAGCTTGACGGTGGCCGACAACGTCACCTCGATGTCGTCGGCCAACAGCAGGTCGACAGGGTTCCAGTCGTTGACGTCGGCCGACAACGCGGCCGGCGCAATGCTCTGGGGCACATGAGCGCTGATGGCCAGATTGACGGCATTCACCCATGAAACTGCTGCACCGCCGGATGAAGAGCGGCTGACCTCTGTGCGCGCGAAAACGCCCGCGGAGGTTTGCGTGTACAGGCCGAACTCCCAGACGCCGGTGCGGTTGCCGCCGGCGTCCACCTCCCACATGTGCATCAGCGCGGTGTCGCCTACGGCCATGGCGCTGGCGCACGAGCGGAAACCCGCCACGGCCGCGGCTTCCGTGACCGGACCGGTGCCGGTGGTGGCGCTGCTGCCGAGGCAAGCGTGTTCGAACTTGTGGGCCATGGTGTTTGATCAGGCAGGCATCTCAGCGCGCGGCTCGGCCGCCTGCGATGGCATGCCGGGGTGGATTTCGCCCTTGGTGACGACGATGTCGACACCATCGGTGAAGACCTGAACACCGTCGAGGCTGGCGCGCAGCCACTCGACGCGTTGCGGATCGCTGGGCTGCGCCATGGCGGCCAAAGCAAGCAGGCGCGCCTGGATCTCCGATGCAGGCATGGCGATGTTGCCCACCAGCTCGCCCGCCAGCTTGTTGAGCTGCGGCAAGATGACGTCGCCCGGCAACGCGGTCTTGATGCCGAGCAAACCGCGGCGGCGCACCATGGTGCCCCCGGCGTCCAGAACCGCGACGCGCACGCGGCCGTTGGTGGCCTGCGCGGGGCCGCTCGGTGGCATGAAGATTTCGAACGGCACAGGGTCTTGCGAGGACATCAGATTTCGTCCCAACCGAGGTTGATGTTCTCGGCTGGCGTGAGCCCGCCGGCGGCTGCCGAGGTGACCTCGGCCAGCAGCACCAGGTGGTCACCGCGCTCACCGGTGCCGGTGAACGGGCCGGCGCCAAGACTCAGGCGAGCGCCGGTGACGTAGGTGAAGGCGTTGGCATAGCCTGCGCTGGAGGTGCCCAGCACGGGGGTGGTGTAGGCGGCCTGCGCCTTGGCCCACAAGTTGACGCCGGTGCCCAGGCCCGAGCTGCCATCGGTGTAGGCACCTACGTTTGTGATTTGCGAGAACGTGCCGCCGGTGATCAGCAGGCGCAGGAACTTTTCGAAGCTCCAGGCGCTGCCGGCCGCGGGCCGCACGATGGGGTTGACCAGATCGACGGTGGCGTTGTCTGCGGCCTTGAGACGAACACTGCCACCGGTCTTGTCGGTGGTGGTGCCGCCGGCGCCGTTCTTCTCCACGATTTGCACGGTGGCTGGCATGGTGAGCTTTCGGTGTGAGCGTGATGGGGCGCAAAAACGTAGGCCGGGCGCCGCGGGGGCAGCAACCCGGCCCGACTGCACGGCGTCGCGCCCGCACAGACAAACCCGCCCTGCGGAGGCGGGGGAGGAGATGAGGGTTACAGCGCCTGCAGATCGGCTTCCAGCCGCTGGACTTCATTGCCCAACGCGGCCTTGGTTGCTTCGTCTTCGGCCTTGGACAGCAGATCCTTTTTTTCCGCGATCTGCACAAGCAGCGTTTCGCGCTGCTGTTCGCGCGCCTGCGCCGCCAGGTCGATGGACGATTGCACAACGTTCGCACCGCCAGCGCGCGCCGCTTCGATCGCGGCCTTGTTGCTGTCGGCGTACCCGTCTTTTTCAAGCGCGGCGATGACATTGGGCGCAGATTGCAGGATTTGCCCTGCCTTGACGCCATGAGAAACGATGTCGCTCAGTGCGACAGCGAGTTTGCTGGTTGCCATGGTGATGATCCTTGTTGCAGATGATGCGGCGGCGCGCCAGGAAGCGGACGCGCCGCGCCGCGTTGGACAGCGATCAGGTGGCGCTGTTGGCGTAGTGCTTGACCGCGCCGCCGGCGTCGACC
>JBOFQO010000038.1:0-18563 GCA_051660925.1 Silanimonas sp.
TCGCGTGTCGACGCCGGCGGGTCGCGGGGCGCTGAGCGTGGGCAGCTCGGCAAGAATGCGCTCGGCGGCCGTGCGTGGACGTCGGCCGCCCCCGCCGCGCTCGAAGCGCGCCATTCGCCCGCTGCCGGGCCCGAAGCTGCCGCGGCCGTCCCACCCGCCGGCATGCCCCGGCAGTTGCGGCATCTGCACCAGATAACCATCGGGGACGCGGCCGCGCGAGAGGTCAAGCGCGTCGCGCTGGATCTGCTGGCTGAGCTCCGTGAGCTCGCGAGTGTAGTCGGCGAGCTTCGCGCTGCTGTGGACGCCGACCTCGGTGCGCTGCACGAGCAGGGCTTCCATGCGATCGCGGAACTCGCCGTCGGGAATGCGCTGGATGTAGGCCTTGGCGCGTTCGGCGAGGCGCGCCTTGCCGTCGGCGCTGCCGACATCGACGTCGCTGGCCAGCTGGGCGAAGAAGAACTCGCTGAGCGGCTGTGCGGCAGCGAGTGCGGCGTCGAGTGCGGCGGCGCCCTGGGCGCGCACGACGGTGTCTGGGTCTTCGCCCTCGGGCAGGAACAGGAAAAAGGCCTGGCGGCCGTCGGTCATGCGCGGCAGCACAGATTCCAGCGCCTTCCACGCCGCGCGACGGCCGGCAGCGTCACCGTCGAAGCAGAAGTAAACGTCGGCCGCGTTGCGGAACAGCAGTTCTGCATGTTCCGGCGTGGTCGCGGTGCCGAGCGTCGCGACGGCGGTAGTGATGCCGAATTGCCACAGGGACACCACGTCCATGTAGCCCTCGACCACGACGAGGCGCGGCACCTTGCTGTGCGCTTGGCGCGCATGCCACAGCCCATAGAGTTCGCGGCCCTTGTGGAACAGCGCGGTCTCGGGCGAGTTCAGGTACTTCGGGCCGTCGTCCTTCTGGATGACGCGACCGCCGAAGGCGATGACGCGGCCGCGGCGGTCGTGGATCGGGAACATGACGCGGGCACGGAACTTGTCGTAGGTGCGGCCGCTGTCGTTTTTCGACAGCAGGCCGGCCTTGTCGAGCAGCTCGATGCGGCGGGCGTCGCCTCGTCCGAGCGCGTCGATCAAGCCGTTCCAGCCATCTGGGGCCCAGCCGATGCCGAAGGTCTCAATGGTCGAGGCGTCCAGCCCACGCTTCTCGAGATAGCGCTTGGCGACGTCGCTGTTCGCGAGCTCGCGCTGGAAGTACTTCTGCGCGGCGTCGAGTGCGGCGTAAAGGTCCTGGCCTTCGCGTGGGGCTTCGCGGCCGCCACCTTCGCGCGGCACCTCGAGGCCGAGGCGCTTGGCAAGTTCCTCGACGGCGTCGACGAACTCAAGCCGGTCGTACTCCATCAGGAACTTGATGGCCGTGCCGTGCGCTCCGCAGCCGAAGCAGTGGTAGAAGGCCTTGGTCGGGCTGACATAGAACGACGGCGTGCGCTCGTCGTGGAACGGGCAGCAGGCAGTGTATTCCTTGCCCTTGCGCTTCAGCGGGACGCGCGAGCCGATCAGCTCGACAATGTCGACGCGTGCGAGCAGTCCATCGATGAAGCTGTCGGGGATGCGGCCGGCCATGGCGTGACTTTACGGCCTCGCGGACGTCGGTGGCGCGGAAGCGGCGAGGCGATGCCAGGCACCGCCGTTCGTGCTCAGCCTGCGAGTGCCGCCTTCAGACGCTGCGAAACGAGGCCCATGTCGGCCTTGCCGGCGAGCTTCGGCTTCAGCACGCCCATGACCTTGCCCATCGCCGCCGGGCCTGCACCGGCGCCGGCCTCAGCGATTGCGGCCTGGATGGCGGCGTCGATCTCGGCTTCCGACAGCTGTGCTGGCAGGTAGGCCTGGATGATGGCCATCTCGGCCTTCTCGACGGCGGCGAGGTCGGCGCGGTTGGCGGCCTCGTACTGCGTGATCGAATCCTTGCGCTGCTTGACCATCTTCTCCAGCACGGTGAGCACAGCGGCATCGTCGAGCGCAATGCGTTCGTCGACTTCCTTCTGCTTGAGCGCGGCATTGATGAGGCGGATGGTGGCGAGGCGATCCTTCTCGCCGGCCTTCATCGCGGCCTTCATGTCGTCAGTGAGCTGCTGCTTGAGGGACATGGCGGGATCTCGATGCGAACGATGGGGAAACGGCACCACGCAGTCCGCGATGGGCCGAAAAAACAAAAAGCCGGCGACGCCTGGGGCGGGCCGGCTTTTTGCGGCAGGCGCCGCGCTCAGTAGAGGCGCTGGCGCTTGGTGACGTCGCGCGACGAGCGGCGCAGCTGACGCTTCACGGCAGCAGCGGCTTTGCGCTTGCGCTCCTGCGTCGGCTTTTCGTAGAACTCGCGCTTGCGCGTCTCGGCGAGAACGCCGGCCTTCTCGCAGGTGCGCTTGAAACGACGGAGCGCGAACTCGAACGGCTCGTTCTCGCGGACTTTGACGTTGGGCATAGGGCTTCTCGGGTCGACAAAATACCCGGTGCTCCGGGTGAGCCGCGTATGATACGCGGGCTTTCCGGGGCCGTGCAAGTCAGCCCCGGCCCTCGTTCAGAACGGGGGCTGCACGACCGGCCGGCTTCGATTGGCAGGCCGGGCCGGCTCCCAGGCTCTCGACCCGCATGATCGTCCTCGGCCTCGAATCCTCCTGCGACGAAACCGGCGTGGCCGTCTACGACACGGCTCGCGGGCTGCGCGCCCACGCGCTGTACAGTCAGGTCGCTCTGCACGCCGAGTACGGCGGGGTGGTGCCCGAGCTGGCCAGTCGCGACCATGTCCGGAAGCTGCTGCCGCTGGTGCGGCAGACCCTGGCCGAGGCGGGGGTTTCCGTTTCCGAGCTGGGGGGCGTGGCCTACACCGCTGGCCCGGGGCTGATCGGGGCCCTGCTGGTGGGCGCCGCGACGGGCCGGGCGCTGGCCTGGGCCTTGGACGTGCCGAGCGTGGGCGTCCATCACATGGAAGGCCACCTGCTCTCGCCGCTGCTGGAGCCGGGTGCCGCGCCACCGCCCTTCGTCTGTCTGCTGGTCTCGGGTGGGCACACCCAGCTGGTGGCCGTGGAGGGCATCGGCCGCTACACGCTGCTGGGCGAGACGCTCGACGACGCGGCCGGCGAGGCCTTCGACAAGACCGCGAAGATGCTCGGCCTGCCGTATCCCGGCGGCCCGCAGCTGGCCGCGCTGGCGCTTGAGGGTCGTGCCGCGGCGGAGGCGGAAGGGCGGCCGACGAGCCGCTTCACGTTCGCAAGGCCGATGACCGACCGCCCGGGACTGGATTTCAGCTTCAGCGGGCTCAAGACGCAGGTGCTGCTGGCCTGGCGGGCCAGCGACCAGAGCGAGGCGACCAAGGCGGACCTCGCGCTCGGCTTCGAGGACGCGGTGACCGAAACGCTGGCGATCAAGTGCGAGCGGGCGCTGCGCGAGACGGGGATGAACGCCCTCGTCGTGGCCGGTGGCGTCGGTGCGAACCGTCAGCTTCGAGCGCGGCTAGCGGCGCTGGCGACGAAGCGGAAGGTCGCGGTGAGCTTCCCGCGCCTGGAGTTCTGCACCGACAACGGCGCGATGATCGCCTTCGCCGGTGCCACCCGATTGGCGGCCGGGCAGCGTGATCTCGTGTTCCGCGTGCAGCCGCGCTGGGACATGGCGAGCCTCGACGCTGTCGCGGCCTTGCCGTCGCCAGTGGCAGGCTGAGCGCTCTTTCGAAAGGAATTCCGATGGACAAGGTCTTCATCGAGGCGCTCGAGATCGAGTGCACGATCGGCATCTACGACTGGGAGCGGCGCATCAAGCAGCCCATCGTGCTCGACATCGAGATGGGTTTCGACAACCGAAAGCCGGCGGCGAGCGACGCCATCGAGGACACGCTTGATTACAAGGCCGTCAGCAAGCGGCTGATCCAATTCGTCAGTGAGTCGGGATTCGGCCTCGTGGAAACGCTGGCCGAGCGCTGTGCCGCGATCATCACCGACGAGTTCCACGTGCCGTGGGTGCGGCTGAAGCTCTCGAAGCCCGGCGCGGTGCGCGGCGCGAAGGCGGTCGGCATCCTGATCGAGCGGACGCGCGCCGCGTGAGCCTCGGACCGGGAAGCGCGGGCGCAGAAGCGCGCAGCGCGGACGGCGTGGTCCTGCGCGGCCCCGGCCTCGCGCTGCTGAGCCTTGGCAGCAACGAGCAGCCCGAGCAGCACCTGCGCGCCGCCGTGGCCGAGCTGCACGCGCGTTTCGGCGACGTCGTGGTCTCGCCGGTGATTCGCACGCCGGCGGTGGGCTTCGAGGGCCCCGATTTCCTGAACTGTGCGGCGGCGATCCGCTCGGATCTCGCACCGCAGGCCCTGAACGACTGGCTGCATGCGCTGGAGGACCGCCAGGGCCGGCGTCGCGACGTGCCGCGGTTCTCGTCGCGGACGCTGGACGTCGACATCGTCTATTTCGATGACGTGGTGATGCGCGGCGCGGGCAATCTCGAGCTGCCGAGACCGGAGTTGAAGCATGCCTTCGTGCTGAAGCCGCTCGCCGATATCGCGCCGGATTTCGTCGATCCGGTGCAGGGCCGGCGGCTTGCGGCGATGTGGGCCGCGCATCGCGAATTCGCGAACCCACCGGCGGTCGAGGCGCTGGACTTCGGCTGAATCGCCAGGTGGCAGCGTGCGTGCGGCGGCAGGCGAGGAGAGGGTGCACCCGGTGACCTTCGTCAGTGCCACGCCGCGCCCGAGTGCGTGATACTGGCGTGAATCCTCGGTCGGAGTGCCGCCATGCTCGAGAAACTCACCCGCAGCTGGACCCTCGTGAAGGCCAGCGCTGCTGTTCTGCGTGCCGACAAGGAGCTGCTGTGGTTCCCGGTGATCTCGTCGATCGCGGCGATGGTGGTCGGTGCGACCTTCTTCATCCCGAGCCTGCTCGGCGGGCTGTTCGACGGCGGCGCCGGGCCGGTGTCGATCGTGGTCGCGTTCCTGTTCTACGTGACGCAGTACACGGTGATCTTCTTCTTCAACAGCGCGCTGGTCGGCGCGGCGCTGATCCGGCTCGAGGGCGGTGATCCGACGGTCGCCGATGGCCTGCGCATCGCCCGAGAGCGCCTCGGGCCGATCCTCGGCTACGCGGCGATCGCCGCGGTCGTCGGGCTGGTGCTGAAGATGGTCGAGGAGCGCAGCGAATGGCTGGGCGCGATGGTGGCGCGGCTGCTCGGCGCGGCGTGGACGGTGTCGACCTTCCTCGTGGTGCCGGTGCTGGTGGCGCAGAACGTCGGCCCGGTCGACGCGATCAAGGAGAGCTTCGGCCTGCTGCGCAAGAGCTGGGGCGAGAACCTCGCCGGCACGGTGGGCATCGGCCTCGCGTTCGGCCTGCTGATCGGCGCGACGCTGCTGGTCGGCGCGGGCCTGATCGTCGCTGCGGCGCTGGCCGCCGGCACCGCGCTAGCGATGACCGTGGGCGCGCTGGTGGTCGTGGCGGTGATCGCGCTGGCGGTGACGCAGGCGGCGCTCTCCGGCATCTACCAGGCCGCGGTCTACCGCTACGCCGTCGACGGGCGGGCCCCGGCCGGCTTCGACGGCATGGCGCTGCAGGGCGCGTTCCGCGCGAAGTGAATCGACGCCCGCGGCGTGGAGCCGCGGACGCCTTCAGAGATTGAGCAGGCGCCCGCCGTCGACCGCGAGGATCTGGCCCGTGGTGTAGCGGGCGTCTTGTAGCAGCCAGCGCACCGCTTCGGCGATGTCCTCCGGCGAGCCGACGCGCTTCAGCGCGGTCTTGGCGAGCATCGCCTGCTTGGCGTCCTCGGACTTCCCTGATTCGGGCCACAGGATGGCGCCGGGCGAGACGCCGTTGACGCGGACCTCAGGGCCGAGCTCAAGCGCCAGCGACTTCACCAGCATCGCGTTGGCGGCCTTGGCCATCGAGTAGATCGTGTGTTCGCGAAGCGGGCGCTCGCCGTAGACGTCGACGAGATTGACGATCGCCCCGCCAGCGGCGCGCAGGTGCGGTGCCGCGGCCTGGGCGAGGAAGAACGGGCCCTTGGCATTGCTGTCGAACAGCGCGTTCCAGTCGGCGTCGGTGGCGTGGCCGATGGGCGTCGGATGGAAAGCCGAGGCGTTGTTGACCAGCGCGTCGAGGCGACCGAAGCGTGCGATCGCCGCGTCGACGAGGCTGGGCAAGGCGGTGATGTCGCCGAGGTCGGCCTGCACGACGAGCGCGCTGCCGGCGCGGCGCGACTCGAATTCCGCCGCGAGGGCGGCGGCTTCGTCGGGCGAGGCGCGATGGTGGATCACGAGATCGAACCCGGCCTCGTGCAGCCGGCGCGCGATGGCCGCGCCGACGCGCTTGGCGGCACCGGTGATGAGGGCAACGGGCGCCGGCGTCCGCGGGGGGGACAACGGCCGGGCGGCGCGGCGGGATTCGTCGCTCATCGGCGGCAGTCCTCGGGAAGTTCGCTGCGCATCATCGCCGCATTGAAGGCGACGAAGGCGTCGAGATGGCGGCCCGGGCCGTTGTCGAGCGTGCGCATGCCGCCGTCCTGCACGTGGTCGAACAGCCAGGTGCCACGGAGCGTGACCTCGCCGCGCTCGATCGCGATGCGAAATTCGAGGCGTTCGTCGATCGGGTGGCTGTCGATGGCGGTGCAGGCGCGGCCGGCGTGGTCCGGGGCGAGGGTGATCATCGCGGGCTCGCCGGCGCCGGACTGCAGGCGCAGCGTTGCGCCGTTCGTCGACGTGGCATCGACGCAGGCTTGGTCAGGCCGCGTATCGCGACGCGGCAGGCGGCCGCGCTCTGTGCCGAAGGCCTGTGACAGCACCTGACCCGCCTCCAGGCGCAGCAGCGGATCGCGATCGGCGGCGAGGTCGAGTGCCGTCTCTGCAGCGACCGCGGTGCCGTCGGCATGGCGCAGGGTCCAGCCTTCGAGGCCGAAGGCGAAGGACGGGTTGTACAGCCGACTTTCGACGTAGTCGCGGCCGGTCCACAGGCCGACGCCCAGCACGCTTTGCTCCTTCAAGACGCAGACCGCGCCGCGCAGGAACGGCGCGATCTGGTCATCGGGCAGTGCGGCGTTGTGCTCGTGGCCCGGCGTGTTGTCGATCAGGTTGAATTGGCCGATGAACGCCGGCCTGCCGCCGCTCCACTGGCGTGCTTCGTCGAGCATGCCGCTGAGCAGGGCGAGGCTCTGCGGTGCCTGCAGCCGCTCGCCAACGTTCTGTGCGCCCCAGTACGGCGCCCAGTACAGCACCAGTGGGGCGTCACCGGCCTGCCGATACATTGCGCGATGGTCGATCCACTGCGCCACGGTGCGCGTGCCGTCGGGCGCGGTGTGCCAGAGCGGCTCCTTGTCGATGCGCACCTCGTAGCCGAGGTTCGGGACGCGCTGCTGCGCCGGTGCATGCAGCTCCGCCATCGCCAGCCAGTCCCAATAGCGGTGGAACAGCACGGCGCTGTCGTCATCGGCGCGCGGCAGCCGCGTCGGGTCGGCGGGGCGCTGGTCGGCCGGCAGCGAGGCCACGAAGCGCGCGTAGTCGGCGGCAGCACTCGGTTCGACGTCATGCAGCCACTGGTCCTCCCAGCTCATGAAGGACATCGAGACGTGGCCGCGACCCTCGATGTCCCCGGCGATGCGATCGACGAACTGATGGAAGGCCGCGCGCGTGGCGGACTCGTTCATCAGCCGGTGGATGCGCTTGAGCGTCGGTGGGCTCGCCGGGTGGAAGCCCCAGGAGTAGCCGATGCGCAGCATCACGCGCAGCTGCTGGCGTTCGGCCTCGTCGACCAGGAAACGCAGGCGTTCGAAGGCGCGTTCGTCGTGCGTGCAGCAAGGCGCGAACACCGGCTGGAAATCGGCCCAGCTGACGACCAGGATCACGGTGTCGAAGCCGTCGTCGCGGATCGTGGCGAACTGCGCAGCGACGTCCTCGCGACGGTAGGCGTTGATGAGGTTCGGTGCCCAGTGCTCCCCGAACCAGTGCGTGGCGCGGATCGGCGGCGCGGGGCGCGGCCAGCCGGCGGCATGCCGCGGTGTCGCGTCCGTATCGAGTGGCGCAGCGTTTACGGATCCGCCCGGGGGCGAGGCCGTCGGCGCCGCAGGCTCGTTGCAACCGGCCAGCAGGAGCGCCAGCAGGGCGGTCGACGTGAGTCGGAACCCCAAGGGTGCCGTCGATGGAAAGTGGGGCATGGGTAGCGCAGCGATCGCCGGGTCCGGGCGAGCGCAGGGTACACGGCGAGCGCGCGGCGGGGCGGTATCCTTCGCCACGGTTTCTGCGTGAGTTTTCGATGAGCACTTTCGGCCTGCCCGAGCCGGGCGGCGCGGCGCGCGAGCACAGCGCGCGGCTGGTGGACTTCCTGAAGGCGGCGATCCGCCACGAGCGCGGCGCGATTCCTTTCGCGCGCTTCATGGAGCTGGCGCTGTACGCGCCGGGCCTCGGCTACTACAGCGCCGGCGCGATGAAGTTCGGCGAGTCCGGCGATTTCATCACCTCGCCCGAGCTGGGGCCGGTGTTCGCGGAGTGCGTCTGCGAGGCGGTGTCGCCGGTGCTGCGCGGGCTGCCGCATCCCGGCTTCCTTGAGCTGGGAGGCGGCAGCGGCGCCTTCGCGGTGGTCTTCCTGCGCCACGCCGAGCGCTTGGGCGTGCTGCCGGAGCGCTACGCCATCCTCGAGCCGAGCGCGGACCTGCGGCAGCGCCAGCAACAGCGCCTGCGCGAGCAGCTGCCGCCGGCCGTGTTCGCGCGCTGCGACTGGCTGGACGGCCCGCCGGAAGGCGAATGGGGCGGGGTGCTGTTCGCCAACGAGGTGCTTGATGCGCTGCCGACGACGCGCTTCGCGATCCACGAGGGCGAGGTGTACGAGGAGTTCGTCAGCCTCGATGCGGAAGGGAACTTCATGCGCGTCGACCAGCCCGCCGATGCGCTGGTACGCGGCGCGGTGCGCCATGTCGAGCGCAGCCTCGGCGCGCCGCTGCCGGACGGCTACCGCTCCGAGCTACTGCCGCAGCTGCCGTACTGGATCCAAGCCATCGGCGGCCTGCTGAAGCAGGGCGCGATGCTGTTCGTCGACTACGGCTACCCGCGCCGCGAGTTCTACCGCGCTGAACGCGATGACGGCACGCTGGTGTGCCACTACCGGCATCGCGCGCACGGCGACCCGTTCTTCCTGCCTGGGCTGCAGGACATCACCGCGTTCGTCGATTTCACCGCGCTGGCGGAAGCCGGCGTCAACGCCGGCTTCGACTTCGCCGGCTACTGCAGCCAGTCGAGTTTCCTGATCGCGAATGGACTGCCGCAGCGCATCGCCGAGGCCGAGGCCGTGGTCGACGATCGCGAGCGGCACCGGCGGATGAACGAGATCCGCAAGTTGACTCTGCCCGGCGAGATGGGTGAGCGCTTCCAGGTGATGGGCTTCACCCGCGACGTGGATCTCTCGGCCGCATTCGCGTTCGGCGAGCTGTCGAGGCGACTATGAGCGCGGCGGCGGGCGAGGGCGCACCCGCGCCCGGGCTGCGCTGGCGTGGCGCGTGGATCGCGGTCTGGGCGCTGGGCTGGGCGCTGTGCGTGGCGCTGTCGCTGGGCCCGCCGGTGCCGGGGGCTGCACCGCTGTTCCCGCACGCCGACAAGCTGAACCACGCGCTGGCCTATGCGGCGCTGGCCTGGTGGGCGATGGGCTGCTTCGCCTCGGCGACCGGCCGCCGCCGCGCCTTGCTCGCACTGCTCGTGCTCGGCACGGCGATGGAGTGGGTGCAGGGCGCGTTCACCGCGGACCGCCAGCGCGACGGGCTGGATCTGGTCGCGAACGCCGTCGGCGTCGGGCTAGGCACGGCGCTGGGACTGTGGATCAACCTGCCGGCCTGGGTGGAAGCGCGGCTGATGCGCTGGCGGCGCTAGGGCGCGCGCATGGCCTTGCGTGCCTCAGCGATCGCGGCGACGCGGGCCTTCTTCAACGCCTCGCCCAGCGCCGGGCCTTCGAGGCCCTCGCGCATCACGTGCTTCGCATGGACGGCCAGCGCGGCGTCGCGGCAGGCGCGCAGCGCGCGCCCTTGCGGGTAGTCGGCGTCGGAGAAGCCGAGCCGGCCGCGCTTGTCGGCCTCGCAGACCAGCGCCAGCTGGTCGATGCGCGCCGGCTGGCGCAGCCCGCCGCAGCGTTCGATCAGTTCGTGCACGGTGGCGTCGCGCAGCTCGTCGAAGCGGTGCACGTTCAGATGTTCGCGGCAGGCGTCGATGGCGAGCTGCTTCTCCGTGTTCGGCACCTTCAGCCGCGCGCACAGCGCCGCCAACGGTGCCAGGCCGGCGTGCTCGTGCATCGGGTGCTTCGGCAACACGTCGGCCGGCGTCAGCGCCTTGCCCAAGTCATGCGTGAGCGCGGCGAAGCCAATCGCGGCGTCGCCCGGTGCCAACCGTGCGGCCATGTCGACGACCATCTCGACGTGGACGCCGGTGTCGACTTCCGGGTGGTACTCCGCGCGCTGCGGCACGCCGTAGAGCGCATCGACCTCGGGTAGCACGACGGCCAGCGCGCCGCAGGCGCGCAGCGTCTGCAGGAAGGCCGAGGGCCGCGGCTCCGCGAGCGCGCGCTTCAGCTCCTGCCAGACGCGCTCCGGCACGAGGTGTTCGAGCTCGCCGGCGGCGACCATGCCGCGCATCAGCGCGAGCGTGTCCTCGTGCACCGTGAAGCCCAGCGGCGCGAAGCGCGCCATGAAGCGCGCCGCGCGCAGCACGCGCAGCGGGTCTTCGGCGAAGGCCGAGCTGCAGTGGCGCAGCAGCCGGGCGTCGAGATCGGCACGGCCGCCGAGCGGATCGACGAGCGTGCCGTCAGCGGCTTGCGCGATCGCGTTGATGGTGAAGTCGCGGCGCGCGAGGTCGTCCTCAAGCGTGACTGAGCGGTCCGCGTGTACGACGAAGCCGGTGTAGCCCTTGCCGCTTTTGCGCTCGGTGCGCGCCAGCGCGTACTCCTCGCCCGTCAGCGGGTGCAGGAACACCGGGAAATCCGCGCCGACGGCCTTGAAGCCGGCCGCCCGCATCGACTCCGCATCGGTGCCGACGACGACCCAGTCACGATCGCCCGCTGGGCGGCCGAGCAGGGCGTCGCGCACCGCCCCACCGACCAGATAGACCGTTGCCTCAGCGGGCAGCGCCGCGATAGCGGTCATAGCGCGGCTGCTTTTCCGCGGGCGAACCCAGGATCGTCGCCAGCTGCTGGCCGATCCGCGTCGGCTCGATGCCGAGCTGGTGCAGACCGTCGATGGCACCCACGGAGTCGAGCTTCAGCGAGCGGTAGTTGTCGGATGAGA
The DNA here is from genome assembly GCA_051660925.1 of Silanimonas sp. GTDB lineage: Bacteria > Pseudomonadota > Gammaproteobacteria > Xanthomonadales > Xanthomonadaceae > Silanimonas. The sequence goes on from JBOFQO010000038.1 coordinate 11,209, forward strand.
AGGGTTTCCCCGGCACGAAGTCGAACACGAAAGCCTGCAGGCGCGCGGCGGCGTCGGGCAGCGGAACGACCACGCGCTTCAGGCCGAGCTGGCGTGCGGTCATGCGGACGAGTTCGCCGAGCGTGAACACCTCCGCGCCGTACAGCTCGTAGACCTGTCCGATGGTGCTGCGCGAATGCAGGGCGCGGCGCATCGCCTCGACCACGTCGCCGACGTACACCGGCGCGAAGCGCGTGCCGGCCTTCGCCAGCGGCAGCACCGGCGCGAGCTTCAGCAGCGCGGCGAAGCGGCAGAAGAAGCCGTCGCCGATGCCGAAGATCACCGAGGGCTCGAAGATCGTCCAGTCCAGGCCGCTGCCTTTCACCGCGGCCTCGGCCTCGCCGCGGGTCTTCAGGTAGAAGCTGTCGCCGCGGCCGGCGTTGAGCGAGCTCATCTGCAGCAGGCGACGCGTGCCGGCGAGCTGGCAGGCGGCGACGACGAGCTTGGCCCGCGCGACGTGGGCGCGGTGGAAGCCGCGGCCGTTGTCGCCGGATTCGTTGAGGATGCCGACGAGGTTGATGACGGCATCGGCACCGGCGAAGTTCGCGCGCAGCAGCTCCGGGTCGTAGACGTCGCCAGTGACGACGCGCGTGCCGGGCGGCAGCAGGCGCACGAGGTGCGCGTGCGGATTACGCGACAGCACGGTGAGCTGGTGGCCCTCCTGGGCGAGGCGGGCGAGGAGCACGCGGCCGACGAAACCGGTGGCGCCGAGGAGGGTGATCTTCATGGTCGGCTCTCTAGCGGGCGGTCGTGGGCGCCGTCGCGGCGGCGGTGATCGATGGGGTGGGACAGGCGAACAGGCGCGGGTTGTCGCCCTCGCGGCCTTCGAGGCGGTCGGTCAGCGCGCGCGTTCGGCCGTCGAGGCGCCAGTCGTAGATGACGCTGAAGGCCAGCACGCGCGGCACGTATTCGCGCGTTTCCTTGAACGGGATGGTTTCGATCCAGTAGTCCGCCGGCAGCGACGGGCGCGCGGCCATCCAGCGCTGCACGGCGCCCTGGCCGGCGTTGTAAGCCGCGATGGCACGGTAGGCGAGGCCGCCGTTGTCACCGATGCGCTGCGCGAGGTAGGCGGTGCCCAGCGGCACGTTGACCTCGGGGCGGAACAGGCTGTCGGCGCCCTGCCAGTTCAAGCCCAGCCGTCGCGACACACCCTCCGCCGTGCTGGGCAGGAGCTGCATGAGACCGCGCGCGTTGGCGTGCGAGCGCGCCTCGGGCATGAAGGCGCTTTCGGCGCGGGTGAGTGCTGCGACCAGCGAGGGCTCGAGGCCGTTCTTGCGCGATTCGCGGCGGATCAGGGTTTCGTGGTGCAGCGGGAAGCGCAGCGAGTAGTAGGCGAGCGCGTCGGGGTTCGCCGGCATGCCGAAGATGGCGCGGTCATACCAGCGGGCGCGCTGCGCCTGCTGCACGGCCAGCACGCGGCGCGCGTCGTCCATGCCGGCGACGGCGGCCTGCCATTCCAGCGCCGCCAGCCCGGGCCGCTTGATGCGGAACAGCTCGATGGCGCGCACTAGGGCGGCGTTGCGTTCGACGTCGCGCTGCGCGCGGGCGTCGTCGGAGGGATCGCGCGGGCACAGCGCGTAGGGCACGCCGGCGCGGTCGGCGGCAAGGAAGCCGTGGAAGGTCGGGCTCTTGGCCGCCGCGGCGAACAGCGGCGCCGCAGCAGCGGCATCGCCGAGGTCTTCGCGCAGGCGCGCCTCGAGGTACTGCCACTGCGCGCTCGCGCGCAGCGCGGCGGGCATCCGCTCGATCGCCTTCAGCGCGACGGTGCGGTCGCCGCGGGCCAGGGCCTCGCGCACCGCCCAGCCGTGCAGGGCCTCGTCGAATGCGGAGTTGGGTACCGCGGCGAGGCGGCGCGCGGCGTCCGGCGCGTACGAGGCGGCCGTCCACAGCGCGACGGCGGCGCGCACCGCGCCGTGCTCGCGGCCGGCGGTCGGCAGCAGGCTGGCATTCGACGCCAGCGAGCGTTCCGCCGCGTCGGGATCGCGACGGGCGAGCCGCGACAGGCCGATCTCGGCCATCGCGCGACTGCGCGCGTCCTTCGGCCACTGCGCGGCGCGCGCGTGCGGCGCGTCGATGAAGGCCGCGTAGTCGCGGATCAGGGCAAGCTCGGCGTCGGGGAGATTGCGCGCTGCGGCGCGCATCAGCGCGGTGTTGCCGGCGCGCGCCGCGAGCTCGATGCGCTGCCAGCGCAGGGCCGGGGTGAGCGCGCCGCGCTGCGCGAGCGCGGTGAACACCGGGTCGCAGGCGGCCGGCTGCGAATCGGCGCTGAGCCACAGGCCGGAGGCGGCCTGCACCCAGGCGGCATCCACGGCGTTCGTCGCCAGCGTCGCCTGCAGCGCGAAGCACTGCAGGGTGACGTCGCCGCCGCCGCGATCGTGGGCGAGGAAGTCGCTCCAGCGGCCTTCCGCCGCGGCGCGGCGCAGCCAGGCCTGGCGCAGGCGCGTGGCCGCGGGCTGCGGACCGAGGTCGTCGAGGATCTCGCCGAGGGCCTCGCTGCCGATGCCGCGCAGGTCGCGCTCGCGCACCAGCACTTCCAGCCAGCCGGACAGCGGGTGCGACTGCAGGCGGGCGACATCGCGGAGCGTGAGCTGGCCGCGTTCGGCCGATTCGAAGGCGGCCTGCACTTCGGCGCGCTGTGCCGCGGCCGGCTCGCTCTGCGCGCTGCTTGCCGCGACAATGACGCCGATGACGACGGCGCAATGGATGAGGATTCGCATGCGAAGCAGTGTAGCGGAGCACCGTGATGCCTGAGCTGGCATGGGCGGTGTTCCCGCTGCTGGGCCTCGTCGCCGGCGTGCTCGCCGGCTTGCTCGGCATCGGCGGCGGCATCGTGCTCGTTGCTGCGCTCGTCGCCCTGCTGCCGATGCTCGGTGTGCCGGGTCCGAGCGTCATGCATGTCGCCTTGGCGACCTCGCTGGCCTCGATCATCGTCACCGCCAGTGCCTCCGCGAACGCTCATCGACGGCGCGGCAGCGTGCTCTGGCCGACCGTGGCCTGGCTGTCGCCGGGCCTCGTGCTGGGCGGCGTGGCCGGCGGCGTCTGGGCGATCGGCGTCGATGGCGCGACGCTCACGACGCTGGTCGGCGGCTTCTGCCTGCTGATGGCCGTGCGGATGGCTTGGCCGATGCGCGGCGCGAACGGCGGCGACGCAGCGGTTGACGGCAATGGTGTTCCCGCGTTGGTGCCGCGTGGCCCGTGGCTCGGCCTTGCTGGCGTCGTGATCGGCGCGGTGTCCGCCGTGGTGGGCATCGGTGGCGGCAGCTTGACGGTGCCGCTGCTGGTGTCGCGCGGCGTCGCCACGGTGCGCGCCGTCGGCACCTCGTCGGCCTGCGGCGTGGTGATCGCGCTGGCGAGTGCGGCGACCTATGCGCTGGCACCGACATTGGGCGGAGCGGCGTCCGTGCTGCCGTCGGCCGCAGGCCTGCCCGCGGGCGTGGTCGGCTTCGTGCACGTGCCGGCGGCGCTGGGCATCGGCGCGGGCGCGTGGCTGGCCGCGCCTTGGGGCGTGCGCCTCGCGCATCGGCTCAGCGGCGTGGCCTTGGCACGGGGGGTTGCGCTGGCGCTGGCCGCCGTCGGCGTCGCGCTGCTGTGGCCCTAAGGCGCTTCAGCCGGCGATCGGTTCGAGCGTCACCGCGACGGCCATGTGGTCGGAGCCCGCCGCCGGGATCGCGCGGTAGTCGCTGACGCGGAAGCCGGCGGTGAACACGTGGTCGAGCGAGCGCGTCGGCCCCCAGCTCGGGAAGGTCGCGACGTTTTCCGAGGGCGGCATCAGCGCCGTGCGCCGGTACAGGCCTTCCATCTCGCGCGAGGTGGCCGCGCAGTTGAAGTCGCCCATCAGCGCGAGGCGCTTCTCGTCGGCGAGCAGTTCGCCGAGAAAGTCGAGCTGCTGGCGCCGTGAGGCGACACCCAGCGACAGGTGCGTGACCGCGAGTGTCCACGCGTCGTCGCCTTTTCCGAAGCGCGCGAGCATGACGCCGCGACCACCAAGGCGACCGGGCAGCGCGTAGTCGAACACCGCGGTGGGCGACTCGCGGGCGAGCAGGCCGTTCGCGCTGCTGGCGATGCGGCTGACGCGGCGGTTCGGCTGGTGGCTCCAGAACGGAAAGCCCCCGCGTTCGGCGAGGGCTTGGGTCTGGTTGGTGAAGCCGGAGCGCAGGCTGCCGGGGTCGCTTTCCTGCAGGCCGACGATGTCGAAGGGCCGCGCGAGTTCGGCGATGGCGTCAAGGTTGCGCTGCTTGCCGTTCGGCAGCAGGTGGCCCCAGCCCCGCACCACGTAATCGCGGTAGGCGCGGGTGCTGTGGCCGGCCTGGATGTTGGCGCTCAGCAGGCGCAGCGGCGTGGGCTCAGCGCGCCGGTGCGGGCTTCGCGGCCGGTGCCGTTGCCGCGGGGCGTCCAGCGGCCGCCGGGCGCGCCGGTGCCGCGGCGCGCTCGCGGGCGACGAGGTAGTCGATGGTCCGAAGCATGCCGTCGAAGCCGCGGTCGGCGGTCGCGCTGACGCGGTACTTGCCGTTGACGATGACCATCGGCGTGGCGCTCACGCCGGTGCGCTGCGCGAACTGCTTGGCGCGGTTCACCTTCGAGGTGACGCCGAAGCTGTTCATCGTGTCGAGCACCTGCTTGCGATCAAGGCCGAGGCCGGCGTACACGTTCGCGACTTCCTCAAGGCTGCCGGTGGTGATCTTGCGATCAACGTGGAAGGCGCGGAAGAACGCGTCGTGCGTGCGCTCGGTGGCGCCCAGCGTCTCAGCGGCGTAGAAGCCGCGCGCCAGGTTGTCGATGGCGCCGCCGAAGGCTGCGTGCACGTAGGTCAGGCGGACGTCGGCCGGCAGCCTGGCCTTCCAGCGGTTCACGTAGGGCTGGAAGTCGGCGCAGTGGATGCAGTGGTAGCTGAACACTTCGGCCACTTCGATCTTGCCCGGCGCGCCGAAGGTGGCTTGCGCGGGCGAGATCACTTCGTAGTCGGTGCCGAGGCGCGGCGCGCCGGCCGGGGCCTGGGCGATGCTGAGGCCGGGAGCGACAAGGGCGGCGAGCAGGGCGAGCGAGCGGAGCATCGGGAATCCTCGGGTCGGAAATGAAAAGCCGGCGGTGGGCCGCCGGCTCGGGGGTTCGGAACGTCGGGCGGGGGGAAAGTTCCCGCCGCCGTTCAGCGCGACGCCGTCGCGTCGGCCGGAGCCGCGTCGCGGACGTCGTGCAGGCCCTGCAGGAAGCTGGACAGCGAATCGATCTCTTCGTCGGTGAGGTTGCGGGCCACTGCGGCCATGATGCCGTTGGCGTTGGCATCCTTGCCCCACACCGTGCCGTCGCGGAAGGCGCGCAGCTGCACGGCGGTGTACTGCGCGTGCTGGGCGTGCAGGGCCGGCCAGCTCGGGCCCGGCACGCCGGCGCCGGTCGGGCCGTGGCAGGCGGCGCAGGCCGGGATGCCGCGGGCCGGGTCGCCGCTGCGGTACAGCTTCTGGCCGATTTCGTAGAACTTCCGGCCGGCGTTGGGGCCTTCGGCGATCAGCGACTCGTCGGCAACGCCGGGACGGGCCACCTGCTTGGCGAAATAGGCGCCGATGTCGCGCATGTCCTGCGAGGACCGCGTGGCCGCAAAGCCGAGCATGATCGCGTTGTCGCGCTCGCCGCTCTTGTAGAGCGCGAGCTGGCGGGCGATGTAATGCTCGTGCTGGCCGGCGAGGTTCGGGTACTGCGGGTCAGCGGCGTTGCCGTCGGCGCCGTGGCAGGCGGCGCAGGCCGTGGCCTTGGCTTCGCCGGCGGTGGCATCGCCAGGGCCGGCCGGGCCGTCGGCCGGAAGCTCGGCGGCGCCGGCCGCGGGTGCTTCGTCGGTCGGGGTGACAGCGGCCGCTTCGGTCGTCGCCGCAGGCGCAGCGGCCGGGGCCTCGGTGGACTGGGCGATCGCGACGCCGGTCAGCGCGAGCGCCGTTCCCACGGCGGCTCCAACGGCAAGGATGCGCTTCAGCGTCATGCGGGCACTCCGGTGTTCAATTCTGGTGAGGCGGGCTGGGCCGGGGCGGCGCGCCGCGGCAGGACGGCGGATTATCCCAGCCGGCTCGGCGGCGGGTCAACGAAGATCGGGCCGTGAACGCAGGCGTTTCGCGATCGCCGGGCTTCCGGGGTCGGCGTCGAACCCCCACACTCTGCGGCCGGACGCGCAAGGATCCCCGATGCCCACCAACCACCTGCAGACCGCCGAGTACCTGAAAGCGGCGCACCTGCCGCACCAGCTGCCCGACGATACCGGGCAGGAGGTGGCGTTCGCGGGCCGCTCGAACGCGGGCAAGTCCAGCGCGCTCAACGCCATCTGCCAGCGCAACGGCCTGGCGCGCACCTCAAAGACCCCGGGGCGCACCCAGCAGCTGGTGTATTTCCAGGTGCGGCCGGAACGTTACCTCGTCGACCTGCCGGGCTACGGCTATGCCGAGGTGCCGCTGCACCTCCGGGAGCATTGGAAGGCCTTCATCGAGGGTTACTTCCAGACTCGGCAGTCGCTGACCGGCCTCGTCGTGGTGATGGACAGCCGCCATCCGATGAAGGACTACGACAAGACGATGGTCGGCTTCGCCTTCACCCGCGGCTTGAACTGCCACGTGCTGCTGACCAAGGCCGACAAGCTCTCGCGCAGCGCGCAAGCGCAGACGCTCGCGAAGGTGCGGAAGGAGCTGGGCGGCGTGGCTTCGGCGCAGTTGTTCTCGTCGCCCGACAAGCTGGGCGTCGAGGAAGTGCGCGCAGTGGTCAGCGGCTGGCTGGGCTTGGGCGGCACGGCGGGCTGAGGCCACGGGCGCGAGGGACGGGTGAGGGCCGCCTTGCGGTCTTCACGGCGCGCCCCCATCGTCGCGGGACTCCCACAGAGGCTTCCCCATGTCCGGACCGAGCGCCGAAAAGGCCACGCCCATCGAAGGCCGCGCGCAGCTCATCGAGTACTTGGCGTCGGGCAGCAAGCCGCCGGAAGACTGGCGCATCGGCACCGAGCACGAGAAGTTCGGCTTCCGCCACGAGGACCTCAAGCCGATTCCGTACGAGGGCGAGCGCGGCATCCGCGCGCTGCTCGAGGGCATCGCCAAGTTCGGCTGGCAGCGCGTTGAAGAGAACGGGCACCTGATCGCGCTGGTGCAGGACAAGGCCTCGGTGACGCTGGAGCCGGCGGGGCAGCTGGAATTGTCGGGTGCGCCGCTCGTCGACATCCACGAGACCTGCCGCGAGACCGCGCAGCACCTTTACGAAGTGAAAGCCGCCGCCGACCCGCTGCGGCTGGGCTTCGTCGGCATGGGCTTCCAGCCGAAGTGGCGCCGCGACGAGATGCCGTGGATGCCGAAGGG
>JBOFQO010000039.1:0-6379 GCA_051660925.1 Silanimonas sp.
GCCCGAGGTTTCGATGGGATTTCTAACTAAGGAAGAGGCTGAGGACATCCAGCCGCATGGCGGCCAGCCGCAGCGCGTCACCGACGTCAGCAGCGTTGCCGAGCTGCAGCGCCGGCTCGAGCAGGGCGGGCAGGCTGCCGCATCGCATGAGCCGCAGACCATCACCAACAGCGATGCGCAGGCCGACGAGGCAGGCAGCGTGTCCACCGCCACTGCCTCCGAGGAGTAAGTTGTGCCGCTCTATAAGATCGCCGACACCGAAGATGGTGAGATCCGCCTCGTCGAGGCCGACAACAACACGCGCGCGCTGCGCCATGTGACCGACGCGCGTTTCGTCGTGTCCACGCCCGACCCGCTCGAGACGGCCCGGTTGGTGGGCGAGGGCATCGCCGTGGAGAAGGCGGTGCCGGCTGTGCCGCGCAATCGCCCCCCCCATGGCGCACCCGGATCAGCTCCCGATGCCGGGGCTTGAGGTCGGCGAGTAGACTACTGTCGAGGACGAGCGATGGCTTCACCCCTTCCGTCGGGGTCGCGCGAGCGAAGTGGCGGACGGCATTGGCGATCAAGCTGAGGGAAGCTCGCCCGCGTGGCACCGGCGATACGGCGCGACCTGCGGAAGTGAGAAGACGACAGGTCATGTGATCGGCGTGGCCCCGGCCGTACACGGGGCGTCTCGTGGCGTAGCTGGAAGATCGCCAGCGCCGTTCTTCCGGGTAACGGAGGCGCGTGGCACCGGCGATACGGTGCACATAACAAGGGCAGCGCCCGAAAGGAAAGGTCGGTTCGATTCCGGCTCGTTGGCAGAGGTCTGGTGAGACGGGAGGCGGGTCCGATTCCCGCTGATTGTGGCGGCAGAGAAACTAATGGCTGCCGCCTAACTCTGGTGAGACAAGGCCCGCGTGACCCCGGCGACACGGGGTGCTTCGCGCCGCTAGCTCAATCGGATAGAGCAGCGTAGTTCTAGTTCGCTGGTTGCGGGTTCGAGTCCTGCGCGGCGCGCCACATCAGGGGGTCACATGGTCCAGCAGCAGATCCAAATCGAAGGCCAGCTTGCCGCTTGCCAAGGCTGCGGACGTCAGCCGCACGCATATCACGTTCTCGGAAAGAATCTGTGGATGCTTGAGTGCAGCCCATGCGGCACGCGGACTCCGAAGCGCACTTCGCTTCAGGAAGCAATTGAGTCGTGGGAGTCGCAGGACACTACGCGGCTGGCGGTTCGTGCGTGACCGACTCGCTCGACCGATGGGCCGAACGCGCAGCGCGCGCCGTCAAGGCCAAGCCGGCTCCGACACCGAAGCGCGAGATCCCGACGCCGGTTCGCGTCACGCAAGGCAATGGCGGACTCGACGGCAGGCCGCGGTGCTACAACGGCGAGGCGGTTCGCGAGTACGTGGCGAACACGGGCTTCGCCGACGGCGTGATGACCACGACGACGATCCCATGGGCGTTCTCGCGTGAGTGCAAGGCCTGGGCCAGCGACCCGTCGACCGATCCGGTGCCCATGGCCGAGGGGTGGCGGTGCGAAGGCTGCCGCCACTACCCCGAGGCGCTGGTCAAGCTGGCCGTCACGCGCCAGCAGCAGCGTCGATTCCGCTCTGCTGACGATTGAAGTCGCGTAGCGCGTCCGCACGCTCGCGCTGCAGCTCGATCAGCCGGCGCTGTTTCTCGATCGGCCCAAGATCGCGGTCGTTGAACACTCGCCGCATCTCGCGGTTGATGTCCGTGACGTCCCGCTTGGCTGCGCGGTACGTGTCCAGCAGTGAGCCGTCCGGCGCCACAAACTGCGGGCGCCCATCCTCACTGACCATCACCTCGCCGGCCATGCCGTTCTCAGTCGTGCGCTTCCGCACCTTGAGCCCGATGTCGGCGTAGGCCGGACCCAGCTCCTGCTGCAGCTTCTCGTAGGCCTCGACGCCGCCCTCGGCGTAGGCGTCGCGCAGGCGCTCGAGGTTGCGCTCGATCCGGTCCTTGTTGTCGTAGTAGCGCGCGGCCTCGCGCTGCTCAGGCCGCTGACCGCCGGCGATGGCGCGCACCACCGGGACATCGAAGGCGGCCATGTCGCCGACCGCTACCTCGCGCGCGGCGGCGCGCCATCCTTGCGTGAGCGTCGTGCCCGGGCCGCCGGTAAAGGTGTTGAACAGGTACTCCAGCTCGTTCGGGCTGACGTCGAGCAGGCCGGGCATGAACTTCGGCGCGTTGTAGTCGTCGCCGCCACCCATGCGGTTCAGCGCCTTGGCGGCGAACACGAAGGCTTGATTGGTGCCCGGGTTCACGGCGCTTGAGCGCGGGGCCTCGAACTGCGAGAACTCATCCGAGGGCCGGATGCGGCGGTCCAAGTCGTCGCGGTTGCGCGCCAGGTCCACGCCGATGCCGACCAGCGTCGGGTACATGAAGCCTTCCTCGCCGATCGGCACGGGGCTCAGTGCGTCGATCGCCGTCGAGGACGTGTAGGCGAGCGCCTCCACGAAGTGCTTGCCCGTGTCGTCGCCCATGCGGCCGCGCCAGTGGGGGCTTGAGTAGTTGGCGAGGTAGCCGCCCGTGGCCGGGAAGATGTTGAAGCCGAACGGCATGGGGATCGAGATCCACCGCGGCGTGCCGTCGTCATCGAACCCGGTGGGGATCACGAAGCTGCGGCGCTTGACGTGGTCGGGGATCTTCTCCCACAGAGTCTCGTCGTCGTCACCGAACGTCGCCATGCCGAGGCTTGTCGCCAGCAGCCACTGGCCGGCCACGAGGCTGCCAAGCACGACCTGCACCTTCGGGTGTTTCATGAGGCGGATCGTGCGGCGCGAGCCCTGCACGGCCGCGTTGAAGAACAGGTACAGCGCGTTGACGATCGAGCCCACCGTCCCCTTGCGGTTGAAGTTGACCGTCATTTCCTTAGCGTACTCGGCGGCGCGATCCTTGGACCACCCCTTGTCCTTGCGCAGATGCGTGTAGGTAGCGAGGCGCAGTGCGTTCTCGATCGCCTCGTTCACGTCCTCGATTGCCTTGATGCCGGGAACGCGAGACACGGCCTCGCCGATCGTGTTGAACACGTAGCCCTTATTCTTCTTTGCCACCTCCCAGATTCCGAGCATCGAATTCTCGATCTTGCGCTGCATGGTGTCCGCGTCGTCGATCGCGGTGTAGCCGGTCTTTCCGCCCGCCTCGGCGAACTCGCGCGCCCAGTCCTCCATGGTCTTCTGGCCGTCGGGAGTCGCCGCGTTGCCGCGCTGCTCGCGCGCGTCCTTGAGCGAGGCCCATCCGGCACCCGGGTAGTAGGCGGCCACCTTGGCGGCGCTGCCGGTGCCCATCTCGGCGGCGACGCCGGTCACGCCCTGCAGCAGGTCGCGTGCCATGTTGACCGGGACAAACCCGGGGTTGAAGCGAGTGAACACCGCGGACAGCCAGCGGTTGATGGCGCCGAAATACTGGACCACCCACTGCATGCCCTCGGTGCCGGTGTTGCGCAGGGCCGCCACCAGCTTCGGGTGCTTGATCGCCACGCGGTAGGGCTTACCGTTGTGCTTGACGATCACCGAGGAATCGTCGTCGTTGACGATCTCAAGGTAGACCTCGCCCGTGCTTTCGTTGAACTTGGGCCGCAGCTCGACCGGCTCGACCTCCCACAGATCCTTGTTCGGGTATGACAGCGCCAGGCGCAGCAGTGACCGGCCGACCTCGGCCTTGCCGGCCTGCACGATGGCGCGCTCGCTGTCGCCGACCAGCTCGGCGAGGATGTTGCGCGGCGGGCTCTTTCGGCCGAGCGCGCGCTGCACACCACTGCGGCCGGCGCTGATCCCCTGCCCGGTGCCAGTGCCGCCGACGCGATCCTCGCCGTCACCGTCCTTGCCGCGAAGTGGCACGTAGTTCTGGTAGCTGGCCAGAACTAGGTCGGCGCCGGCGCGATCGATCTGGCCGGAAGCGACCATCGTTTCCAGCGTGTTGCGGCGGATGGCGTCGACCATCTTGGAGATGCGCTGCAGTTTGGCCATCTGCTCGGGCGTGAACTGCGCGAGCGTGGTGCGCGCCTCGTCGTCGGTCATGCCGCTGCCGTCGTCGACGCCGGGGCGGATCGACCGGATCTTGGCGTTGCGCTCCTCGGCGTGTGCAGCCCAGAGGTATCGCTCGACCTCAGCCGTCGACAGACCGCTGGCCTTGATCGCCGCCTTGAGCGGATCGACCATCTTCTGGCGGAACCCGTCGATGGCATCGGCGATCTTGCCGTGCATCAGGTTTTCCTGCCGGTAGACGTTCTGCATGTCGTCCAGCGTGATGCCCAGCTCGCGCTCAATCTGCTCCTGCACGTCGCGCATGTCGATCATGCGGTCCTGCAGCGCGCGGCGGAACTTGCGCTTGACCGACACGGCCTTGTCCTTCAGGTCGCCGCTCTGCCAGAGGAAGCTGCCCTGCTGGAACCCCTCGCTCGCGAGGTAGTCCAGCGTTTGCGTGCGCTTGAGCTGCGCCTTCACGATCTTGGTGTCGTTGCCACTGCGCCAGTCGGCGATGCGCTTGGCGGCCACGTAGGCCATCTCGGCAGAGTCCAGCGCGACGGCGAGCTGGTCGACCAGCGCCTCGCGCTCGGACAGCGACATGGTCGACGTTCGGCGCTCGATCTTGTCCAGCAGGCGGTTTGCCTCGGCCTGCCTGGCGCGCGCCTCGCGCATGCCGTCGTCGATCACGCCGATCATGTCGCGGACGTTGTCGTATTCGGCCAGTGCACGGCGATCACCGGCGAGCGCGGCGCGGCGCTCGGGGGCAAGTGCACGGCGGGCATCGGCCAGCTCCTGCGCGAAGTCCGGGGACGTGGCCACCTCGCCGATCAGCAGGCGCGCGCGGTTCGTCCACGACCGCACCTGCTCGGCGGTGAGCATGTTGGCCGTCAGCTCGCTGGCGAGCTGCGACTTGCGCTCGCGAAGCTGGGCCGCGGCGGCGCGGGCTTCCTGCGCGGCGCGGGACTGCACGGCCGGCTCGGCCTGGGCGACTGGCGCGGGCTCTGGCTCAGCAGCAGGGCGCTCGGCCACAGCAGGCGGCGCAACCGAGGCCGGCGGCTCGGCGGCCGGCCCCGCCACTTCGGCCTCGACGTCCTCGCGCGCGGCGCGCTCCACCGTGATGCCCAGCTGCTCGCGGATGGCCTCGGCGATGGCGTCCAGCTCCTCGGCGGCCTCGGCGACGACAGCGCCCACGGCCTCCTCCGCGGCCTCGGCGGCGGCCATGCCATCGGCGCGGAAGCCCGCGGCCAGGCCCGTGATGCGCTCAGCGTCGTCCCTGTCGATCACCTTGCCCGAGCGGACAAGGCATTTGGTCAGGCTTCCCATAATCCAGCGGCCTCGATGGCGATCACGGTGATGGTGAGGATGTCGATGATCTCGGCGTCGTCGTTGGCCAGTGCAGCAACCGCCGGCGTCCGAGTGGGGGCAGGGTAGGGGCGCCGGGGTGGCGAGTAAACCGCGCCGCCGGCGCCGTAGGACGGCGTGTTGACGATCGGCCCGACGGGCGCCTGCTCGGGATAAAGGCCCTGCGCCGCCACCTGCGCCGCGGAGAAGGAGATGCCCTGCAGCGCGATGGCGAGGGGCGTGAGCACGTCAGCTCCGCATGACGATCGTCGACGCCGCGGACGAGGTGATCGCCTGCGTGATCGCGCCGGCGGATCGCGAGCTGGCCGTGGTGGTCAGGTCCGTGGTCAGGCCATGCAGCGCCGCCAGCTCCTCGATCATGGTGCCGACGTCGCCAGCGAACGTGTCGCCGGCCTCGACCGTGCTGATCGTGACGGCGCTCCCGCCGTCGGCGATGGTCTGCCGGACGTCGCCGGCCACGCGCGACGAGGGCGTGACCAGCATGAATCCGCCGAGGCCGTGAAGCAGCCAGACCTGGCGCAGCAGGTTCGCCTGCGCGGCCGTGATGAGGACGGGGGCGTCGATGGCGCCGGTGGCGACCAGCGTGACCGACCCCACCTCCTGCGCAGCCAGCGAGCCGGTGACGCCCGGCGAGCCCGAGACAGTGCCCGAGGCCACCATCGTGTCCACACCGCTCTCCGTGGCCGCCAGAGCGCCGCGCAGGAGCACGCCGCCAGTGGCCGCCATGGTGTCGGCGCCCGACGCGCTGGCAGACAGTGCGCCCTGCACGATGATCGCGCCGGCGGCGGCCATCGTGTCTGCCCCGGGCTCGACCGTGGCCAGCGCGCCCTGGGCCAGCACCGCGCCGACAATCGCGGCCGTGTCGGCGCCGGACTCTTGGGCGGCGAGCGCCCCCTGCACCAGCACCGCGCCGGTGTTGGCCGTGGTGTCTGCGCCGGTTTCGGTTGCATCCAGCGACCCGGTGACGCTGGCGCCACTGCCGACGGTGCCCGTGGCGGCGAGGGTGTCACTGCCGGACTCCTCTGCGGCAAGCGAGCCCT
>JBOFQO010000040.1:0-2082 GCA_051660925.1 Silanimonas sp.
CGCATCCCGGTGACGTCGGCACTGCGCGAGTAATCGCACGCCCATCGTCGCCGCCTGCGCTCAGGCCGGCAGGGTCACTCGCGCGATCAGCCCGCCTTCGCTCGCATTGCGCAGGGTGATGTGCCCGCCGTGCGACTCGACGCCGCGCTTGGCGATGGCCAGTCCAAGCCCGACGCCGCCGGTGTCGCGATTGCGCGAGCGCTCGGCGCGGAAGAACGGTTCGAAAGCGCGGGCGAGATCAACCTCGGTCATGCCGGGACCCTCGTCGCGCACGTCGACCACCACGGTCGCGCCGTCGATGCGCGCGCTCACCTTCGCGGCTCGACCGTGGGTCGCGGCGTTGCCGACGAGGTTGTCGAACACGCGCTTGAGCAGGGTCGCGTCGCCGTCAACGATCATCGCGATGCCGTCGCCGGGGCTGCTGAACTCGGCGCGGTGTCCGCGGTCGGCCCAGTCGTCGCAGACGCTCTGCAGCAGCGATACGAGGTCGACGCGATCGCGGCGCGCGGGCGTCGAGGCGCTGCGCACGAAATCCATGGCCGTGCCGATCATCCCGTTCATCTCCGCGATCTCGGCGTCGACGCGTTCGCGCTGCGCGATGGGCTCGGCCGCGAGCAGGAAGGCCAGCCGCGCCAACGGCGTGCGAAGGTCGTGCGCGATCGCCGCGAGCATCTGCTCGCGATCCTGCAGGTCGGCGCGGAGGCGCGCCTGCATGTGGTTCATGGCCTGCGCCACCTGCCGGACTTCGACGGGCCCCTCGACGGCGACCTCCTCGCCGGAGCCGGCGCCGATCCGGCGCGCCGCGTCGCCCAGCGCCATGATCGGTCGCGACAGGCGGCGGCTGCCCCACCACGCCAGCGGCGTGATCAGCAGCAGCGCCGTGCCGATGCCCTTGGCCATGCTGTATTGCCACGGCGGCTCGGACGGCGTGCGCTCGACGATTCGCCAGCGGCCGTCGGGCAGCTGCAGCGCCACGCGGAACCGTCCGAACAGCAGCGGACTGAAGCGCGGGTCGCCGCCGTAGACGCGGGCCGCCTCCATCAGCTGGACCTCGTAGGCGCGACGCGCGACGTCCATCCGGCGCTGGAACGCGCTGTCGGGGAAATCGCCGAAACTCACCCGCAGGCGCTCGACGGCGAAATCACCCTGCCGGGCGATGCTGGCCGCGATCACCCGTGCCACCGGGTCGTCGCGCACGACGTCGAACGGCGCCTCGTCGACCGTGCCGATCCGCAGCGGCGCGCTCTGCTTCGCCAGCGCCTCGCCGCGCAGCGCGCGCGCCACGTCGAGCGTCGCCACGGGGAAATCGAAAGGCACCGCCGTCGACAGGATGACCGTGATGCTGGCCAGCGCCAGCAGGCCGGCACCGCCAAGCGCGAGCAGCAGGCTGGCGCGGAAGATCGAGCCGTTGAACAGCCGGATCATCGGCGCACCACCTTGGGCACGAACTGGTAGCCCTCCTGCCGCACCGTGCGGATGAACTCCACGTCGGCGTGCGCGCCGAGCTTGCGGCGCAGCCGGCTCACCTGCGTGTCGATGGCGCGGTCGAAGGCCTCGCTGCCGTCGCCGCGATAGAACTCGAGCAGCTGGTCGCGCGACAGCGTCCGGTTCGGGTGCTCGAGGAACACGCGCAGCAGGGTGAACTCGCCCTGCGACAGCGAGACGACGACACCATCCGGGTCGTGCAGCACCGAGCGCGCGAGGTCGCAGCGCCAGCCCTCGAAGACGTAGGCGCTGCCCTCGCTCGCCGCGCGCTGGGTGAGCTGGCGCCGGCGCATCACCGCGCGGATGCGGGCGACGAGCTCGCGCGGGCTGACCGGCTTGGCGAGGTAGTCGTCCGCGCCCACTTCGAGGCCGACGATGCGGTCCATCTCGCTGCCGAGCGCCGAGGCGATGATGATGCCGACGTCCGGCAGGCCGACCAGGCTGCGCGCGATCGACAGCCCGTCCTCGCCGGGCATCATCACGTCGAGCACGATGATGTCGACGTTCTGGCGCGACAGGATCTCGCGCAGCGCGGCGCCTCCGTCGGCCGTGGTCACGCGGAAGCCGTGCTGGCGCAGGTAGTCGGCGGCGAAGTCG
>JBOFQO010000041.1:0-9120 GCA_051660925.1 Silanimonas sp.
CGACGTGCCGTGCCCGTTCCATGGCTCGCCCGAGCTGCTGGTGCAGGCGATCGACAAGCTGGTCGACAACGCCCGCGGCTTCACGCCGGAGGACGGCGTGGTCGGCCTCGCCCTGAAGCGCGGCCCGCGCGAACTCGCCGTCGAGGTGTCGAACAGTGGGCCGCGATTGCCGGAGGCGATGCGCCATCGCCTGTTCGATTCCCTGGTCAGCTTGCGGGAGCGCTCACGGGATGCCGACGGCGCGGTGCATCTCGGCTTCGGGCTGCACGTGGTGCGGCTGGTCGCGGCGGCGCACGGCGGTAGCGCGGATGCCGACAATCTCGAGGACGGCAGCGGCGTGGTGTTCCGCCTTCGCCTGCCGCTGCGCCGTGCGCCGGGGGGCGAGGGCGTTCGTGCCTGAGAGGAGGTTGGGGCCGTCCTTAGCCCCCGTTTCTTCCTTGGCTATGCCCAATGAAGTCTGCCGCTGCTTCATGACAGTTCGTCGTGGCCGCGCTGGCATACTGCGAGGCCCTCCAATCTGCGGCCTTGAGCCGCCCGCCACGCCTTGATGGACGCTGCTGAATTCGCTCGCCTCACCACTGCCGGGCACAACCGCATTCCGGTCGTGCGCGAGGTGCTGTCCGACCTCGACACGCCGCTCTCGGTGTACCTGAAACTCGTCGACGGTCCGAACGCCTACCTGTTCGAGTCCGTCGAGGGCGGCGAGAACTGGGGGCGCTACAGCATCATCGGGCTGCCGGCGCGTCGCACTTGGTCAGTGCACGGCCACACCCTCACCAGCCGCGAGTTCGGCGACGTCGTTGAGACGCGCGAACTGGCCGACCCGCTCGGCGAAGTCGAGCGCCTGCGCGCCTCGTACTCGGTGCCGCGCATCGACGACCTGCCCGGCTTCACGGGCGGCCTCGTCGGCTGGTTCGGTTTCGAGTGCATCGGCTATATCGAGCCGAAGCTGGCGAAGCCCGTCGCGCCCGACCACCTCGGCACCCCTGAGATCTTCCTGATGCTCAGCGAAGAGCTCGCCGTCTTCGACAACCTCAAGGGCAAGCTGTACCTGATCGTGCACGCGAACCCCGCCGAGCCGCAGGCGCTGTCCCGCGCGCAGGCGCGGCTGGATTCGCTGGTGCATCGACTGCGCCACGCCGGGGCCAGCTACCCCGACGTGATCGATCCGGGCTTCGTCGACGAGTCTGATTTCGTCAGCGGCTTCAGTAAGGACGGCTTCAAGGCCGCGGTGCTGAAGGCCAAGGACTACATCGCTGCCGGCGACGCCTTCCAAGTGGTTCTGAGTCAGCGCTTGTCAGTGCCGTTCAAAGCGCGCCCGGTCGACGTCTATCGCGCGCTGCGGGCGCTGAACCCGTCGCCGTACATGTATTTCCTCGACACCGGTGCGCTGCAGGTGGTGGGCTCTTCACCGGAGATCCTCGTGCGCCAGCAGCAGGGGACGGTGACGGTGCGGCCGATCGCCGGCACGCGGCCGCGCGGCGCGACAGTCGATTCGGACAAGGCGCTGGAAGCCGAGCTGCTCGCCGATCCGAAGGAGCGCGCCGAGCACCTGATGCTGATCGACCTCGGCCGCAACGACGCTGGTCGCGTCAGCGAGGCCGGCAGCGTGTGCGTGCCGGAGCAGTTCGTCATCGAGCGCTACAGCCACGTCATGCACATCGTCTCGGAAGTGCAGGGCCGGCTGAAGGACGGTCTTTCTTACGCCGACGTGCTGAAGGCCACGTTTCCGGCCGGCACGGTCAGTGGCGCGCCGAAGATCCGCGCGCTCGAGATCATCCGAGAGCTTGAGCCGCACCAGCGCAACATCTACGCGGGCGCCGTCGGCTACGTGAACTGGTGGGGGGATGCCGACACCGCCATTGCCATCCGCACCGCGGTCATCACGAACGGTCAACTGCACGTGCAGGCGGGTGCGGGCATCGTCTACGACTCCGACCCCGAGAAGGAGTGGGAGGAGACGATGAACAAGAGCCGCGCGCTGTTCCGCGCCGTGGCGCAGGCGGCGAAGGGCCTGTAGCGCCGCCGCGATGCTGACCACGCCCTTCCTCGACCTGGCCGGGCTGGTGTTCTTCTCGGCCGGGCTGATCAACCTCACCGGCGCCGTGATGCTGGTCGCCGGTGCGCCGGTTGGCGAAATGCGCACGACGCGTGCCGTGTATGGGCTCGGCTTGGCGTGTTGCGGTGTTGCGTTCGTGATGTACGGGCTCGCCGACATCCTCCCGATGGAAGGCTATCTGGCCAGCAATCTGGCGCTGGTCACCGGGATGCTGATGCTGTGGTGGGCCGTCTGCCGGCTTTTTGGTCGGCGCACGCGCGGGGGGGCGTTCATTGCCGCATGGGCGGCTTGCGCCGCGGTGCTGGCGTGGTTCGACGTGCATCCCGAGTATCGCCCACTCCGCAACGCGGTGACGATGGGCGCGGTGGTGACGTCGGCGCTTGCTCGGGCTTGGCTCGCCTGGCGTTACGCCGGTGCCGGCGAGCGCCGTATCGCGCGCCTGATGGCCGTGTTGCTCCTGTTCGCCGGCGGCAACGGGCTGGTGGCGATGCTCAGCGCACAGTTCGGTGGCCCACTTGGACGGACCCCCGGCGTGTTCGCTTTGTTGGGCGCGGTGCTGTCCGTATTCGTGCTGGTCGCCTTCTTCGCCCTGCTTCAGCGCCGATCAACCGCGTGGTTGCAGCGGCTCGCCGAGG
Source organism: Silanimonas sp. (assembly GCA_051660925.1). Lineage (GTDB taxonomy): Bacteria > Pseudomonadota > Gammaproteobacteria > Xanthomonadales > Xanthomonadaceae > Silanimonas. The sequence continues at coordinate 2,695 of JBOFQO010000041.1, forward strand.
AGGACAGCCTGACGGGCGCGTTGAACCGGCGCGCGTTTCTCGCGCGCGTCAGTATGGCGTTGGTGCGTCAGGGCGAGGCCAAGCATCTGTTGATGCTCGATTACGATGGCTTCAAGGGCATCAATGATCGGTACGGACATGCCGCCGGCGACGCCGTGCTGCGCTCGTTGGTGCCGGCCGCTCGCGCGCTGTTGGGTGACGACGCCATCGTCGGCCGCTACGGTGGTGAGGAGTTCTCGCTGTTGCTCGTCGGCGATGCGGAGTCTTCGGCGCGGCAAGCGGAGCAGGTGCGCGTACTCGTTGGCCGAGCCGCATCGACGGCTCTCGGGCATCCGGTGACGGTGTCTGCCGGCCTGTGTCGCATCAACGGGCTGGGCGGCTTCGATGCGGCCTTGCTCAGGGCCGATCAGGCGCTGTACGACGCGAAGCACGAGGGGCGCGATCGGTTGGTGCTGGCGGAGACGCCGGATCACTAGCGCGACACCGCAGCGGCGTCTTGTCGCGCAGGCGACGCGGCCCACAGCCGCTGGCATCCGCGTCCAGGCGCCACAGCTGCGCTGAGCGCGGCGGCAGCTCCACCCGCAGCGGCCCGCCATCCACAGCCAGCGTGTGCGTCGACAGCGCATCGCGGAAGCGCGACGGCGCGCGCAGCGGGTGCACATCGATGTCCACGGTCAGCGAGCGCGGCTCGCCGCATTTGTTGATGCCCACCAGCGCGCGGTCGCCGCGGCGGAACAGCAGGTGGCACGCGGATGAGGACACCACCGCCATCGGTTCGCCGGCCACCGCGTTGTGGAAGCCGAGCATCGCGGTGATATCCGGCCGTCGATACAGCTGGTTCCAGCGGTTATCGCCGCTCTCGTTGTTGTCCGAGTAGAGCAGGGGCGTGCCTTGGCCGTTGGCGAACAGCCAGGCCCAGGCCAGCGTCTCGTCCGTGGCGTCCATGATCAGGCCGCGGAAGATGCCGTTGAGCGGCAGGTCGTGGTTCACGGCGAAAGTCCACGCGCGGCGCGGATCGATGGCCTGCTCGTCGGCCTGGGCGTTGAGCAGGATCGACAGGTCGCCGCCGAAGCCGAAGGCCAGGCGCAGGCGGTGGAAGAGCGGGAAGTCGTAGGCCGAGAGCGGCGTCTGCTGCAGCCAGGGCTTCAGGAAGATCTCGTACTCGGTGTTGCCGCGGCCGGCGCCGGTGATGATCTCGCCGTACACCGGCCGGCCCTGCAGCAGTACCGGGTCGAAGATCGCGTTCACGTGCGCCAGCGTCATGTGCTTGGCCGCGTCGAGGCGGAAGCCATCAGCGCCGAGCGCGATCAGTGCGGCCACGTACTGGCGCTGCGCCGCGACCACCCTCGCGCTGCCTTGCAGGTCTGGGAGGCCGGGGTCGCCGCCGCCGCCGCACAGTCGGCCACTCTGCACCTCGGTGACGCTGCTGTAGTTCTGGATGCAGAAAGCCGGGTTGAAGTCGGCGGCGGTGAACAGGTTGGTCGAGAGGTCGCCGAACAGCCGCAGGCCGTCCCAGCGCGCCGGTGCCGCCGCGTAGGCGGCCAGCACGCGTGCGCCGGGGTAATCGAGGTCGTTGCGCAGCGCCGACTCGTTCGCCATGTGGTTCAGCACGAGGTCGGCATAGAGCTTCAGGCCGCGCAGCTCAAGCGCGGCGCTCATCCGGACGAAGTCCTCGGTGTTGCCGAGCGGGCTGTCGATGACGCGGTAGTCCTGCGGCTGGTAGCGCGCCCACCACGGCGACCCCTCGCTCTTCAACGGTGGCGAGACCAGCACCGCCGCGTAGCCGAGTTGGCGGATCTCCGAGGCGCGCGCTTCGACATCGGCATAGCGCCAGTTGAAGGCGTGCAGCACGGCTTCGGCACTCGCGGCCGACGGCAGTGCGGCCGTCAGCACGCAAGCCAGTGCGAGGGCCCGTGCGACGCCCCGGCATCGGACGCCACGAGAGAGGACGCGGAGCAGGGCGTTCATGTCGGTCTGGCGCTCGGAGGGCGGCGGTGCGGGGAGCGTCCCCCCGCTTGGACCACGCAGCAACGGATTGAATACGTATTCAGGCGCCGCACCGCGGCCGTCAGGGATTCAAGGGCTTCGACGTGCCGAACGGGATCAGCTTCAGGGACGCCGGCAGGCCCGTCGCATCGAAGGCATCGGTATGGAGGAGGTGCTCGCCGGCGGCAACGACCTCGTCCAGCAGTGCGGGGTCGACGGCGTGCCCCAGCCCGATGCCGACGAACGACGCGCCGCGGCGTTTGGCCGCTCCAGCCGCGACGTGCAGCGCTTCGCCCTGTGACGCCGGCACCACGTCGTCGGTCATGCCGTGCACCAGCAGCCACGGCGCTTCAAGGTCCCGCGCGCGGTCGATGTTGCGCCAATCGTCCGGAACGAGTGCGCGGCCGAGCGTCGGCGCCATCTCGCGCAGCCGGGTGAACGTCCCCCAGGTGACCAGCGCGCTGGGCGGGCTCCGCACGGCAAGGTCAAGCGCCACCGCGCCGCCCAGGCTGTGCCCGATGATCCACAGCGGTTGATCGGGATGGCGCTGGCGCAGCAGGGCGAGGAAGGCGTCCGCATCCGCCGACAGGCCGGCCTGCGACGGCGTGCCGGGGTTGCCGCTGTAGCCGCGATAGCCCACGGCCATCACGCCGAAGCCGCGTGCGCGCAGCGACGAGGTCCATGCAAAGGCATCGGCTGCGCTCGAGGCGTTGCCGGGTAGCGCGAGCACGACGGGACGTCCCTCGGCGGGCTCGGCATAGACCCCGCGAAGCGTGAGCCCATCGGCGGTCGTCACTTCGACGATCGCGGCGCCGGCGGGCAGCGCCGCAGGGTCGAGCGCTGCCGTCGGCGCCGGGTAGATGCGCGACTGGATCGGGCCATTGGCCGCCGCCGGGCGAAATGAGGCCACTCCAAGCGCGACCATCAGGCACGACAGGACGAGGGCGGCGCGACGCATTGGCGTTTCCGTGGCGGGTTCGGAAGAGGTCATCACTCTCGGAGGCCCGCGGTGAGCAGGTGGTGATCCCGGCGCCGCACGGAGTGCCGGTATCCCGCGGCTCAGCACCATCAGGCGCACTTCCGATGACCCGACGCGCCGCATCACATTCATTAGGTGATCGAACGGGCAGACCGACCTGCGGCTGATGGCGTTGAGCCATCGTCGTTAGCGGAACATGCGCGTTGGGTTTGCTTCATTCGCTCTCGAAATCGTTGGTGCGGATGCGAGTGAGCACGTTGCGGTTCACACCCCCTTGACGCCGCGTCAGGGGCTGAATTACGGTCCGCGTGAACGTAGCGTCAACCGGAGCCTGTCCCCAAACTCGCTTCACGCATGGAGTGCTGTTGTGTCGCCGACCTGTCCCCCCCACAGGTGGCTTGGAAGGACCCTCCTTCTTGGTCTCCCCCTCTTCATGATTGGCTGCGCCGAGGAGCGCACCACGTTCGTTACCGAGCCTGGCCTCGGCCCGGACAAATGGGCGACGGCATGGCTACTCACGCAGCGCGCGCAGCCCGGTGCCGACCTTCTAATCGCGGAAGTCGGCAAGGCGCCCGATGGCGCCATACCGTTCGACATGCCGGGTGCGGCATTGATTCGCCAAGGCACGACGTCTGCCTTCGAGGTCGCGGTTCGCGACAACGCGACGCTGGATGACCCTGATCTTCGACGCCTCGCGACGATCGTCCACGACATCGAGATCGGGGCGTGGGGCGCGGCCCGCGACCCGGATTCGCCGCTGGTGGAAAGTGCCTTCCGGACGCTTCAAGAAACCTACGGCCGCGATGCCGTGCTCCCAGCGTGCTACTTCCGCTTCTTCGACGGCGTGGAGGCGGCGCTGGAGTACAGCCGCACGACGGGCGCCGCGCTGAACGAAGCGTCGCTGATGCCGGACTGCGAGCAGATGGCTGCCGTGCCGAAGCCCGGCGAACTGATCGCCCAAGTGCCGATCAACCACCTGCTGTCCGAGATCCATCGCGGCAAGACGGTGGTCTTCGTCGACGTTCGCGAGCCGGACGAGTTTGCCGAGGCGCGCATCCCCGGGGCCCGCAACATTCCCATTCGCGACGTGAGCGATGACGTGGCGGCCTCGCTGAAGGACGCGGACTACGTCGTCAGCTATTGCATCAAGGATTTCCGCGGGTTCGAGATGGCCAAGGCGCTGAAGCTGCGTGGCGTCGAGCAGTCCGTGATCCTGTCGCCCTACGGCATCCGCGGGTGGACGGACGCCGGCCTTCCCACGGCTGGCGATGCGACCCTGGGGGAGGAGGAGGCGAAGCAGCGGCTGGCCGAATGTGCCGCGCGCCCCGAGACGTGCCTCAAGACGCCGGGAGTGAAGGCATGAGCCGCGCGAACCCGATCTCCTTGATCCCGTGGGCGCTCATTGCGACCTGCTTGGTCGTGCCCATCGTGGCGTGGTGGTTGTCCGTCGACGACCCATCGGTGTACTGGCGGTATCGGCTCCCTCCGGGCCAGGCCCTATTCGCTCTCGCCAAGCTGGCCGGTCTGGCGGCAATGACGCTGATGACCCTGCAGGCGGCGTGGGCCCTGCTCACCCGATCACCGTGGCGGAATGCAGCCTGGGCGCAAACCACGCTGAACCATCAGGCGCTCGGGCTCGCAACGGGCCTCCTCGCGCTCGCCCATGGCGTGCTGTTCATCGTGGCGTCCAGCCTGCGCCGGAAGGTGCCCGCCTGGGATCTGCTGCTGCCGAACTTCGATCACGGCTACTACTTCGCCTGCGTGAGCTTGGGTGCCATCGCGCTGCATCTGATGGTGATCGTGACGATCGCCGGCTGGCACCTGCGGCGCGGAAACCGCCGCTGGAAGCCGTTGCACTGGGTGTGGATTGCGGTGTTCGGTCTGAGCGTCGCTCACTCGCTCGGCGTCGGCGGCGAAACGCGTGACCTCGTTATTGCCAGTGGATACATCGCAGGAACCGTTTGCATTCTGCTTTTGCTCAGTGTTCGGGTGCGGAAGGCGTTGACCCCCTAGATCGTCGGTACTCACTCAATCGTTCGGCCATCTCCAAGGCCAAGGAACCGCCATGCTTCGATTCCCCCGTGTCGATGCCTTCAAGCGCCGCCCTGCCGGGCTCTGGACCAAAGCGCTGATCGGCTTGCTTTTCCTGCTCCCTTTGACCCTCTGGGCCTTGGGCGTGTCGGCGCCGACGATCAAGCTCTCGAGCATCGAAGCGACGGTGTACACGCTGGACGTGCACGTCTCGGGTCGAGCCACGCCGCATGAGCCCGTTCAAGCGATGTTGAACGGTGCCATTGCAAGCAGAACGACAGCCAATGCATCGGGTGACTTCGTGATGGTGGTTTCGCCACCTCTGGGGGCCAATCGACTGCAGGTGCTGTCGAGCCGCCCGGGCTGGTTTGGGGCGCGTTCGGGAGAGATCGCTTTTCGACGCGTCGCAGTCACCGAGACGATCGATACGCTGAGCGAGCGTGAGCTGCAGGAAGCCAGTCGCTTGGCGGCTCCGATCCAGAAGGCCGGTACGCGCACGGCTGCCGCGCCGCCGGCGCCCACCTTGAACGCCACACCGGCAACGGCCGCTGGAAACCCGATCGTCGTCACCGGCGTGGCCACGGCTGGCACGGTGCTGACGATCTACGTCAACGGTGTGGAAGTGCGGAGTATCGGTCTCGCGTCAGCAAGCTTCTCCGAGTGGGTGCCGCTCGATGACGGGCTCAACACGGTCTACGCCACGTCGACCAATGCGTTGGGCGAGGTAAGTCCCGCATCGAACTCGTTGCAGACGACGTACACGAATGCAGTGAACCGCACCGTTCCGGCGACGATCACGCAAAACACGGTGTGGACCAAGGGCGATGGCTCGCCCTACCTCGTCGGGCAGAACGTTCAGGTGGCTGCGGGTGCGACCTTGTGGGTGCAACCCGGTGCAACGGTTGTCGTGCAAGGCAACTATAGGATCGATGCGCTGGGTGCCATTCGCCTCGATGGTTCATCGACTGCGAAGATCGCCGTGCGTCCGTCGACGGCGTCCTGCTCGGACACTTCGGTCCGGCGTCAGGACTGGACCGGCATTTATGCTCTGGCAGGCGGTCGAGTCGATGTTGAGCACTCGGAAATCCGCTGTGCAAGCGTGGCCGTATCGTTCTTCAACGGTACGGGGTCCGTTCGGCAGTCAAGCCTCTTGGGGGGCTACTACGGCGTTCGGGTGGAGTCCGAGTCGACCGCGAACCGTATTGCACCGGTGATTGCCGGCGGCAACGTCATTCGCGGCAACAGCAGTGGCTTTTACGTTCTGAGGAACTCATCGCCAGCCATCAGCGGCGGCAACGAGATCACGGCGAACAGTTACGGTTTTTATGTTGAGGGGAACAGCACGGAGGCGACGAACCCGAATCCGGTGGTGACGGGGAACAGCATCCACGCGAACTCAAGCTACAACTACTACAGCACCTACTTTGGTA
>JBOFQO010000042.1:0-1906 GCA_051660925.1 Silanimonas sp.
TGAAGTCCCGGCTCTAAACCTGCGTGGTGAAGTCGGGATCCCACTGATCGAAGCCACCATTGCGGGGGAGCAGAAGGCCTGCGCGAGTGCGTCACTCCGGCACCGGAGCCCGATCAGCGAACCGACCCAGTTCGCGGGCTCTACGACCCGTCCTTTGAACACGACGCCTGCGGCTTCGGCCTGATCGCGTCGCTGGACGGGGTGCCGAAACGCCGTCATGTCGACTTGGCCCTCGATGCGCTGAAGCGCATGTCGCATCGCGGTGCGATCGCCGCCGACGGCGCGTCCGGCGACGGCGCGGGCGTGCTGCTGCAGCTGCCCTCCGCGTGGCTCGCAGCGTGTGCGGCCGATATCGGCGTGGCGCTGCCGCCGCAGTTCGCCTCCGGGCTCGTGTTCCTGCCCCGCGACGTCACCCAGGCGCAGGCCTCGCGGCAGAAGATCTCGGATGCCGCGCGCGAAAGCGGCCTGATCGTCGCCGGCTGGCGCCGCGTGCCGCTGAACCTCGACGCGTGTGGTCCGATCGCCGACGCGCGCCGCCCGCACATCGAACAGCTGTTCGTCGCACCGGCCGCCACGCTGACCGACGCCGAGTTCCGCCGCGCGCTGTTCATCGCCCGCCGCCGCGCCGCACTCGCACTGGGTCACGACGACGCCGGCTACATCGTCACGCTGTCCGCCGATTCGTTCGGCTTCAAGGCGATGGTGATCCCGGAGCGTCTGCCGCTGCTGTTCCCGGACCTGATGCACCCGGCGCTCAGCAGCACCTGCGTCATCGTCCACCAGCGGTTCTCGACAAATACGTCACCACGATGGCCGCTGGCCCAGCCGTTCCGGCACCTTGCGCACAACGGCGAGATCAACACCATCTCCGGCAACCGCGGCTGGGCGCGCGCTCGCCGTGCGCTGTGGAAGGCCGAGGGCCTCGACTTCGCGACACTCGGCCCGCTGGTCGGCGAGCACGGCTCGGATTCGCAGAGCCTCGACGACATGCTCGAGGTGATGCTGGCCGGCGGCTTCGACGCGCTGGCCGCGCTGCGCATCCTGATCCCGCCGGCGGCGCACACGCTGTCGACACTCGACCCCGACCTCGCCGCGTTCTACGAGTACTACGCGCTGCACACCGAGCCGTGGGACGGCCCGGCGGCGGTGAGCTTCAACGACGGCCGCTACGCCGGCTGCCTGCTCGACCGCAACGGCCTGCGCCCGGCGCGCTGGGCGCGCACCGACGACGCGCTGGTGATCGCGTCCGAAGCGGGCGCCTTCCGCATCGCCGAGGACCAGATCATCGCCAAGGGCCGGCTTGGGCCGGGCGAGATGATCGCCGTCGAACTCGACTCCGGCCGCGTGCTCGACAGCGGCGCCATCGACCGCATCAACGCGGGGCGACATCCGTTCAAGCGCTGGCTGAAGGACGGCGTCAGCTACCTCGTCTCCGACCTGATCGACCCCGCGCTGGCCGCCGAGCCTTTCGACGACCTGACGCTCGCTCGCTTCCAGCGCCGCTTCGGACTGACGCGCGAGGAGCGCGACGGCATCCTGAAGGTGCTGGCCGAGACCGAGGGCGAGGCGGTCGGCTCAATGGGCGACGACACGCCGCTGCCGGTGCTGTCGCCGCGCCTGCGTTCGCTGTACGACAGCTTCCGCCAGGCCTTCGCGCAGGTCACCAACCCGCCGATCGACCCGCTGCGCGAGACGGTGGTGATGTCGCTGGTCACGCAGATCGGTGCCGAGAAGAACGTGTTCGACGCGCGACCCGAACACGCGCGGCAGGTGCAGCTGAACTCGCCGCTGCTGTCGCAAAGGAAGCTGCGCGAACTGCTGGCCCTGCCTGACTACGCCGAGCATCACGCGCTGCTGCATCTGTACTGCCGCGATGGCGAGGGCATGGAGGCGGGCATCCGCCGCG
>JBOFQO010000043.1:0-7915 GCA_051660925.1 Silanimonas sp.
CACGCGTAGTAGCGGCCGGTCGGCGCGTCGGCATCGAGGCTGTCCTCGTAGTCGGCTTCGTCCTCGAACAACGACACCAGCAGGCGGCGCGGGTTGTTGACGACGCCGGCGCTGAGTGAGTTTGACAGGCCCCACGGCGCACCCATCGCCAGCACGGTTTCACCCGGGCGCAGGTCGTCGGCATCGGCGAAGCGTGCGAAGGGCATCGGCGTAGCGATGCCCTGCACCTTCAACACCGCGAGGTCGGCGGCGGTGTCCTGACCGACCAAGGTGGCCTCGCGCTCGCGACCATCGCCGAAGACGACGCGGAAGCTGCGGCCCTTGTCGGTGACATGCGCGTTCGTGGCGATATGGCCATCGGCGCTAATGACGGTACCGCTGCCGCTGCCCACGCTGAGCTTCGGCTCGCCGGCTTCGAAATCCTCGCGCACCACGAGGATGCTGACGACGTGCGGCATCACCGCGTCGCGGGCCTGGGCCATGGCTTCGGCCGAGGGCGCCGCGGCGCGGGCCGCGGGCATCGGCGCGAGGCCGGCGCCGAAGACGAGAACGACAGCGAGAACCGTGCTGCGGAGGCTCATGGGCATCGTGACTTCCTGTTCGACGCCGGGGGCGTCAGTCCTGTGCGGTGGGGGTGGCCGTGTCGTCGGTCGTTTCGTTGCCGACGTCGTCAATGGCAGCCTCGCCTTCGACGACCTCGATCGCCTCGAGGGCGATGAGGCGCTCGCCGGGGGCTACGCGCATCAGCGTCACGCCTTGCGTGTTGCGGCCGACCTGGGCGATCTCAGCGGCGCGCGTGCGCACCATCGTGCCTTGGTCAGAGATCAGCATCAGGTCGTGCTGCTCGGACAGCTGCAGCGCGCCGACCAGGGCGCCGTTGCGCTCGCTGGTCTGCAGGGCGATCACACCCATGGTGCCGCGGCCCTTGCGCGGGTACTCGCCCACTTCCGTGCGCTTGCCGAAGCCGTTCGCCGAGGCCGTGAGGATGTCGGCGTCGCCGTCGATGACCACCAGACTGACGACGTGCTCGCCCTCGGCCAGCTTCATGCCGCGCACGCCGGTCGCCGTGCGGCCCATGGCGCGCACTTCGTCTTCGGCGAAGCGCACGGCCTTGCCGCCGCTGGCGAACATCATCACGTCGCGGCTGCCGTCGGTGATCTGCACGTCGACCAGCGCATCGCCCTCGTCGAGGTTGATGGCGATCTTGCCGCGCGCCAGCCGGAACGCGAACTCCGACAGCGGCGTCTTCTTGACGGTGCCGTCGCGGGTGGCGAAGAACGCGAAGCGGTCCTCGCTGTACTCGTGCACCGGCAGCACCGCCTGCACCTTCTCGCCCTCTTCCAGAGCGATCCAGTTGACGATCGGGCGGCCGCGGGCGTTCGGGCCGGCCTCGGGCAGCTGGTACACCGACAGCCAGAACACGCGGCCGGCGCTGGTGAAGGTGAGCAGCGTGTCGTGCGTGTTGACGACCCACAGGCGCTCGATGAAATCCTCGTCCTTGACCGCCGTCGCCGAGCGGCCCTTGCCGCCACGCTTCTGGGCGCGGTACGCGGTGACTGGCTGGCGCTTGATGTAGCCGGTGTGCGACAGCGTGACCACCACGTCTTCCGGCGCGATCAGGTCGAGGATGTCGAGGTCTTCCTCGCTGGCACGGATCTCGGTGCGGCGCGCGTCGTTGAACTCGTCCTTCACCGCGAGCAGCTCGTCGCGGATCAGCTGCAGCAGCACCTCGGGGTTCTCAAGGATCTCGATCAGGCCACGGATCGTTTCCAGCAGGGCCTTGTACTCGTCGGTGAGCTTGTCCTGCTCGAGGCCGGTCAGCTTCGACAGGCGCATCTCGAGGATGTCCTTGGCCTGCGCGTCGGACAGGCGATAACCGCCATCGACCAGGCCGAAGGACGGCAGCAGGTCCTCGGGGCGCGAGGCTTCCGCACCGGCGGCGCCGAGCAGCGCGCGCACCAGGCCCGGCTCCCACACCTTCGCGAGCATGCGCTCCTTGGCGACGGCGGGGCTCTCCGAGGTCTTGATCAGCTCGATCATCTCGTCGATGTTCGCCAGCGCGACCGTCAGGCCTTCGAGGATGTGCGCGCGCTCGCGGGCCTTGCGCAGCTCGAAGATGGTCCGGCGCGTCACCACTTCGCGACGGTGGCGGATGAAAGCCTCAAGGAACTGCTTGAGGTTGAGGATCTGCGGGCGGCCGTCGACCAGGGCCACCATGTTGATGCCGAACACCGACTCCATCGGCGTCTGCGCGTAGAGGTTGTTCAACACGACCTCGGCCGACTCACCGCGCTTGACCTCGATGTAGACGCGCATGCCGTCCTTGTCGGACTCGTCGCGCAGCTCGCTGATGCCCTCGAGCTTCTTCTCCTTGACCAGCTCGGCGATCTTCTCGATCAGGCGCGCCTTGTTGACCTGGTAGGGCAGCTCGGAGACCACGATCGCCTCGCGGTCGTTCGACGCCACCTCGATCTCGGCCTTGGCGCGAACGCGCACGCGGCCGCGCCCGGTGTGGTACGCGGCGTGGATGCCCACCGCGCCGTTGATGATGCCGCCGGTCGGGAAATCCGGGCCCGGGATGTGCTGCATCAGGTCGCTGATGGTGGCTTCGGGGTCGTTGATCAGCGCGATCGTCGCGTCGATCACTTCGCCGAGGTTGTGCGGCGGGATGTTGGTCGCCATGCCCACCGCGATGCCCGCCGAACCGTTCACGAGCAGGTTCGGGAAGCGCGTCGGCATCACCGTCGGCTCGAGCTCCTTCTCGTCGTAGTTCGGCTGGAAATCGACCGTGTCCTTGTCGATGTCGGCCATCATCTGGTGCGCGATGCGCGACATGCGCGCTTCGGTGTAGCGCATGGCCGCCGGGGCATCGCCATCGACCGAACCGAAGTTGCCCTGGCCGTCGACCAGCATGTAGCGCAGCGAGAAGGGCTGGGCCATGCGCACCAGCGTGTCGTACACGGCCGTGTCGCCGTGCGGGTGGTACTTGCCGATGACGTCGCCGACGATGCGCGCCGACTTGTAGTACGGCTTGTTGCTGTGCGCGCCGAGCTCGTCCATGGCGAAGAGCACGCGACGGTGAACGGGCTTCAGGCCGTCCCGGACGTCGGGGAGTGCGCGGCCCACGATCACGCTCATGGCGTAATCGAGGTAGCTCTTGCGCATCTCGTCTTCGAGGTTGACCGGGATGATTTCCTTGGCGAGATCGGACATCGGACTCAACAGCGATTCGGAAGCGCCGAGTGTAGCAGAGCTACGCCCGTCGAGGCAGTCGATCCGGCGGGAAAATCAAGGACTTACGACGATTTTTCGCCCATGTCGAACACCGCGCGCATCGCGGCGTTGTCGGGGCGTTCGATGACGCCCTTCTCGGTCACGATGACATCGATCAGCGCCCCCGGCGTGACGTCAAAAACCGGGTTCCAGGCGTCGATGCCTTCGGCCACCACGCGACGATCGCCGGAGAACAACAGCTCGCGCGATTCGCGCAGCTCGATCTCGATGTCGTCGCCGTGCGCCGTGTCCATGTCGACCGTCGAGGACGGCGCGACCACCATCACCTTGACACCGTGGTGCTTCGCCGAGATCGCGTGGGCATAGGTGCCGATCTTGTTGGCCGTGTCGCCGTTGGCGCAGATGCGGTCGGCGCCAACGATCAGCCACTGCACGGCACCCGTTTTCATCAGGTGCGCCGCCGCCGAATCGGCGATGAGCGTGGGGGGGATGCCGTCCTGCTGCAGCTCCCACGCGGTCAGGCGGGCGCCCTGCCCCCATGGCCGCGTCTCGCCGGCGTAGACCTTGGTGATGCGGCCTTCGGCCACGCCAGCGCGGATCACGCCGAGCGCCGTGCCAAAGCCCGCCGTCGCGAGTGAGCCCGTGTTGCAGTGCGTCAGCACGCCGCTGCCCGGCGCGATCAGCCCCGCGCCCAGCGTGCCCATCCGGCGATTGGCGGCAAGGTCTTCGCGGGCGATGGCTTCGGCTTCCGCGGTGATCACCAACAGCCAGTCCGAGCCGGCCGCGCGCAGCACCCCGCGCATGCGGCGGATGGCCCACATCAGGTTGACGGCGGTGGGCCGCGACGCGTTCAGTGCGTCGAGCTGCGAGGCCATCCGACGTTCAGCCTCGAGGCCATCGGCAGCCCGCGTGCCCTGACCGGCCAGCACCACGCCCCAGGCCGCCGAGATGCCGATCGCCGGCGCGCCGCGCACCGCGAGGTCGCGGATGGCCACGGCCACTTCGGCGGCGCTGTCGCAGCGCAGGTTCACCGTTTCGAATGGCAGTCGGCGCTGGTCGAGCAGCCGCAGGTGGTCGCCCATCCACTGAATCGGGCGGATGCGGTCGTAGCGGTCGTAATCGAAAGTCATGCCGCTATGCTAGCGCCATGGCCCGCACCCCGACGACCTCCTCGGCGCGCTCCGCGTCGCGACCCAGCGCCAGCGTCGCTGGCACGGAAGCCCGATTGCATGCGGCCTCGGTGCAAGCCGGCGCGGGCGCGGCGATCGACGTCGCCCTGCACACCCTGCCCTTGCTTCGGCCCTTTATCCCGAAGCGGATGCTTGACGCCGCCGAGCGCCTGAAGCCCGCTGCAGTGCGCCGTGAGCTGGTGCAGACGATCTACGCCCGGCACGGCCTGAAGGCCGCGCGCTGGGAAGTCGAGAGCGTGCTGGCAGTGGCCGAGACGCAGGCCCGCCTGAGCCCACTGACGCGCAAGGACGGCCTGCGCGACCTGCTGCGCGAATGGCTGCCAACGCCGCTGATCCAGCCGCTGCTGCGCTTCACGCCGGTGGAGCCGTTGGTCGCCGAGACCACGCGCGCCGTCGCCACGACCTGGGCCGCCGGCCGCTACGCCGACGCCGTCTGCCGCGTGCGCAAGGCCGGCATGGATTGGCTGCCGGCACCGCTGGGCGAGGCGCTGGAGATCGCACCGGCGAAGCTACGCGACTTCAGCGCCGAAGCGCTGACCATGGCCCTGCCGCCGCTGAAGCTCGCCGCGGCGTGGGGCGGCCAAGTGCTGCGCGCGTCCGGCCGCATCGCCAAGGCGGCGAGCACGGCCGCGCGCGCCATGCCGCCGGAACCCGCGACGGCCGCTTCACCGACGCCCGTGCGAGCCGCGGGGCGAAAACGTGCCGCGCCTACCAGACCGAAAACTCGCCGCGACAGCCCTCGCTGACCCACAGGCCCCGGCGGTCGACGCCCCAGGTATAGCCTTCAGTGCACTGGCCGCGCGACAGCTGTCGCTCAAGCCGGACGTCGCGCGCACCGCCCACGTCGCAGTACTGCGTGCGGCCGTTACGCGACTCGCAGCGGATCACGCCGCCCTGTCCCCAGCCCGGCGCATCGTCCCAGCCGCCGTCGTGGTTCCAGCCACCGTCGTTCCAACCCGGCCCACCCCAGCCACCACCTTGGCCGGATGCGAATTCGCCGCGGCAGCCTTCCGCCACCCAGACGCCGCGACGGTCCCAGCCCCAGGTGCGGCCTTCGACGCAGTGGCCGCGCGAGAGCTGCCGGACCAGCACGACGCCGCCACGGGTGTCGATGCCGCAGTAGTTCTGGCGGCCGCCATGGCTTTCGCAGCGGACCACGCGAGCGCCGCCGGGGTGACCACCGCCGTAGTGGCCGCCAGGCCAGCCACCGCCGTAGCCGACTCGAGTTTCGAACTCAGCGCGACAGCCTTGCGAGACCCAGACACCGCGCCGATCCCAGCCCCAGCTGCGCCCTTCGATGCAGGCCCCACGCGAGAGCTGGCGGACCAGGACGACGCCGCCGCGCGTGTCGACGCCACAGTAGTTCGTTTGCCCACCATGGCTCTCGCAGCGGAAGCGCTGAGCGCCGTCGTACCCGTACTGGGCCGAGGCCACCGGAGGAAGAAGCGATGCGACGACGGCCGCAAGGACGACAAGGGCATAGCGCGCGACGGACATGGGAGGCCTCGGTCAAGGGAAGCGCGCCGAGAATCATCGGCGACCGATGAACGGACCAGCAATCCGACCGGCTCACCGTGCGAAGGCCGCGCGGCCGATGCCGGCCGTTCAGGCAGTGGCGACGTCGTAGGCCAGCACGTCGGCGATGCGGTCGCTGCGCACCATCGCCATCAGCAGGCGATCGACACCCAGCGCGACGCCGGCGCAGTCGGGCATCGACGGCAGCGCAGCAAGCAACGCGTCGTCGACCGGCGGCAGCATGGCCCCGCGCGCCACGCGCACGGAGAGATCACGTCCGAAGCGCGCGCGCTGCTCGGCGGCGTCGTTCAGCTCGTGGTAGCCGTTGGCGACCTCCAGCGGGCCGAGGTAAAGCTCAAAGCGCTCGGCCACCGGCGGCGCGCCGTCGCGTCGACGGATGCGGGCCAGTGCGCATTGCGTCGCTGGCCAGTCGTGCACCACGGTGACCGCATCGGCCGCGAAGGACGGCTGCAAGCGATGCGTCATCAGCAGGTCGAGCCAGTCGTCGCGCGTCAGGCCTTCCGGGTCGATGGCGACGTCGGCCAGCGGCGCGCGCAGGGTCTCGATGTCGGCCGTGTGCGGGTCGAAGCCGAAGGCCTCGCGGTACAGCGTGGCGAAATCGAGCGTGCGAAGCGACGACGGCGCACGACCCACCAGGCCCAGTGCCGCCGCGACAAGCGCGACGGTCTCGTCGGCGAGGCGCACATGGTTCCAGCCGACGCGGTACCACTCCAGCATCGTGAACTCGGGGTTGTGACGGCCGCCGGCCTCGCCGTCGCGGAATACGCGACCGAGCTCGTAGCAGTCGCCGAAGCCCTCGGCGAGCAGGCGCTTCAGCGGGAACTCCGGCGAGGTCCGCAACCAGCGGCGGCGCGGGCCATCGTGCCGGGGGCCGCTGAAGTCGAGGCTGAAACTGGCGATGTTCGGATCGGTGTTGCCGGCGCGACTCAGCACCGGCGTTTCCACTTCGATGACACCGCGCGTGGCGAAGAAGTCGCGCAACAGCGCATTGAGTCGCGCGCGTAGGCGCAGCGCGGCATGGCGTGACTCGTGCTTGGTGCCCGGCAAGCTCACGGTGGCGCGATCCGCCCCTGCCCGCGCAGGTAGTCGAGCAGCGCCGCCTCATCCCAAACCTCGATGCCGATCTCATGCGCCTTGTCGAGCTTCGAGCCCGCCGCTTCGCCGGCGACGACCAACGCGGTCTTCTTCGACACGCTGCCCGCCACCTTCGCGCCCAGCGCTTCGAGGTGGGCGCCGGCCTCGTCGCGGGTCATCGACGCGAGGCCGCCGGTCAACACGACGGTCTTGCCCGCCAGCGGGCCCTCAGCCGCACGCTGCGGTGGGCCCTCCGGCCAGTGCACGCCGGCGCCGCGCAGGGCCTCGATGACTTCGCGGTTGTGTTCCTGCGCGAAGAAAGCGGCGATCCGCGCCGAGACGACCGGCCCGACGTCGGGTACAGCCCGCAGGTCCTCCACGCCCGCCGCCATCAGCGCGTCAAGCGAACCGAACCAGCGCGCCAACTGCTTGGCCGTGGCCTCACCAACGTCGCGAACGCCGAGCCCGAACAGCAGGCGCTCTAGCGTCGTGTTTCGACTCTGGTCAATGCCACCGAGCAGGTTCTCGGCCCAGCGCGTGGCGATCTTCCCCTGCTTGACCGTTTCCGGCGTCACGTCGTCGCGGGCGTCGGCGCGGCGCTTCATCGTCAGCAGGTCATCGAGGGTCAGCCGGTACAAGTCGGCGACGGTCTGCACATAGCCGAAGTCAACCAGATCCTCGACGAAGCGCTCGCCCAGGCCTTCGATGTCCATGGCGCGACGCGACGCAAAGTGGATCAGCGCCTGCTTGCGCTGCGCCGGGCAGAACAGGCCGCCGGTGCAGCGCGCGACGGCCTCGCCCTCAGCGCGCTCGACGGCTGAGCCGCACTCCGGGCAGGCCGTGGGCATCACGAAGGGCTGGTGCAGGGGCGTGCCGTCCGC